>JAVERJ010000138.1:0-5642 GCA_034007185.1 Candidatus Carbonibacillus sp.
GAAACACCACGCACTGCTTGCACCTCACCTGCATACGTTGCAAAAGAAACATGAAGGTCTCGGACTTCGAGCAAACGTTGCCCGCTCATCACCTGATTTTGCTTTATCTGTGCCACAAGCTTCACCTCCCATCTTTTTTATTTTCGAAGTCGAGGATCAACGGCGTCACGCAATCCATCGCCAAGCAAGTTAAACGCAAGTGTTGTCAAACTAATTGCAGCAGCCGGAAACCAAAAATTCCAAGGATACGTTCTCAAAGATTTAAAACCATCGTTGACGAGCACACCCCAAGAGGCCAATGGGGGTTGTAAACCAAGACCGAGAAAGCTTAACACTGCTTCCGTAAAAATAATAGCTGGAATGTTCATCGTCAGTCGAACAATGACAATACCCAAGACATTGGGGATCAGATGTTTGCTCATAATACGCCATGTACGGGCCCCTAGTGTTCGAGAGGCCAGAACAAACTCATAATTTTTAAGTTGCATCACTTGTCCCCGGACCAAACGGGCCATCCCGACCCATCCGGTGATCGCAAGTGCGATAATCATGGTCGTCATACCACTTCCCATCACGATAATCAAAAGAACAACCATGATCAGCCAAGGGATACCGGAGAGCACCTCGATCGTGCGCATGATGATATTATCGACCCATCCACCACGGTAACCGGCAAGCACGCCAAGGAACACACCGATCAAGAGATCGATCAGTGCGGCGACGACTGCTATAAACAATGAAATACGCGCGCCAATCCATACGCGCACCCACACATCACGGCCAAAATCATCGGTCCCAAACCAGTATTGGGCATTGGGCGCTAAGTTTTTATCGGTAGGATTCAAGTCATCAAACTTATGCGAGCTTAAAATAGGAGCAAAGATGGCCATCATCACAAGAACGATCAAAAAAACAAGTGCGCTCATCGCCACAGGATTTTTGCGCAACCTGCGAAAGACATCCTGCCAGAAACTCATACTTTTCCGGGCAATTCGCTCCTGATCAAGCTTTTGATCCAGTGGCTTAAAGTCATCAGCTGAAAACGTTGGTGAATGCGATTGTTTTATTGTTGAAGCCACGGACGACTCACTCCTTTCGTCCAGCCACGCGAATGCGTGGATCGACAAGTCCATACAAAAGATCCGTAAGAAAGATGGCGAGCACAAGTAGCGCACTATAAAAAATCGTAAGCCCCATGATAAGCGTGTAATCATTGGTGTTGATGGAGTTGACATAGTGCTTACCCATGCCAGGAATGAGGAAAATTTGCTCAATAATAATGGAGCCGGTAATTAAATCCACCATCAGAACACCGATAATGGTCACAATCGGTAAGAGCGCATTGCGCAACGCATGGCGCCATATGATCAAACCTTGGCTTAACCCTTTTGATTTAGCCGTTCGCAAATAATCCGAACCTAAAACATCGAGCATCGAAGTCCGCATGATGCGCGTTATAAGTGCAAGGATGCCAATCCCTAATGCAATCGAAGGCATAATCGTATGCGCAAATGTCCCCCATTTGGCCACTGGTAAAATTTGTAGTTTCACACCAATAAAATATTGCATCAGGGCAGCAAGCACAAAATTCGGCACGGAAACACCGAGTACAGCTATAATGACGAGGATGTAATCCGGCCAACGGCTACGAAACAGAGCCGATAGTATACCAAATATGAGTCCGAGAGGAACCGCAAAAAGCAAGGCTTCCAAACCAAGCTGTGCCGAGACCGGAAATGTTTTGGCGATGATACCATTTACGGATTGGTTCATGTATTTAAAGGAATATCCGAGATTTCCCTGTAAAAGATTCTCCAGATATTTAACATACTGAATCGGTAGCGGTTCATTTAACCCATATTTAATATCAAACAGCGCTTTCACTTGCGGTGTTAATTTTTCCGGATTTTGATATGGACCGCCAGGCAAGGCATGCGCCATAAAAAAGGTGAGCGTGGAAATAATGAAGAGGGTAAAGATCATCAACAGAAATTTCTCTAACGTATAGCGTAACACGCCCTCACCTCCTAACACCTTCTAACATTCTATGCCGTCATCTTATCATTTTTTTCGTAAGAACGTCATGACATTATTTACTATTGTCCTTCTTAACAAGAAAAGGGGCCCAAAAACAAGGCAAGCGCACGAGGCGCTGCCTTGTTTGGGACACATATCATGTTTTAGAAAAACATGACGCCACACTGTTACATTACTTGTTTTTGCCTTCAATATAAGCCCATTTGTATTCAAATTCGGAACCAAAGTTTTTCTGCAAGAGACCTTTTACATACGGTTGTTGCAAGTAAGCCTGGTTACGGTAGTACATGGGGGCAATACCCATATCATCAGCCACGAGAACTTTTTCTGCCTCAGCGAACAATTTGGCCCGTTCATTCAAATCGGTCGCCTTACGTGCTTGAGCGACGAGATCATCATATTTTTTGTTAGAGTATTGACCGTCGTTATAAGCACCGCCGGTTTCAAAGAGGAACATAAACGTATCCGGATCATTAAAGTCTGGACCCCATCCAGCAAAGACCATTTCAAAGTTGTGGTTGCGCATTCTTTGCAAGCGTTCTTTAAATGGCACTTGATCCAGCTTCACCGTGATCCCTAGATTTTTCTCCCACATGCTTTTTAAGAACTCATTACCTTTGCGGGCTGTATCGGTATCATCACCGAGTAAAACTGGTGTGAACTTAGCAGGATCGATGCCGCTTTCTTTCAGGCCTTCTTCAAGCAATTTTTTCGCTTCTTCGGGCTGATTATCTTTAAAGAGCGGTCCTCCGAATAACTGTGCGCTCAAATCGCGGAAGTTTTCAGTCGCACCCGAGTAAATTTTGAAACCATTTGGTACGAGACCGAAAGCCGGTTCAGAACCATTGTTCAAAATCGTATCGACATACGATTGGCGATCGAGTGCCATGGAGAGCGCCTTTCTCACTTTGGGGTTATCGAAAGGCTTTTGCTTGTTGTTAAATTCAAGATAAAAGACAACCAACTCTGGGAAGGTATGGAAGTTTGGATCATCTTTATAAAGAGGTACTTGTTCGCGAGCGAGACCTGTGCGATCGACATCTCCGGATTCATAAAGATTGATCGCTGTATTTTGATCTTTTACGACGTCAAACGTAATTTTTTCTAACTTGACACTATCTTTGTCCCAGTAGTTTGGATTTTTGACCAATGTGACATTGGCATCGTGTTGCCATGATTCAATCATGAACGGTCCGTTATAAAGAAGCTTATCCGGTTCCGTTGCATACGAATCTTTGTTTTGTTCATAGAACGATTTGACAAACGGTAAATACGTCGGGAATTGTGTGAGTTCTAACCAATACGGAGTTGCTTGGTTCAATTCTACTTCTAAGGTGTAGTCATCCGGTGCCTTAGCAGCGACATCATCCCACGTGACGGGTTGAATGTCTGTCTTTGGTTCACCGTAAGCAACAACGTCCGGGGTCGGAACAGTGCCGTCATCTTTTTTATACGTATCTTCATATGTCTTGCGATCTGTGTCGTAAAGTTTCTTTGCAACCTGATACAAAGTATATTTGTAATACGCGTCAGCACCTTTGATATGGTCGGTGATCATATTCGCATATTGCGATGCATTTTCAGCGTTGGCGGCTCTTTCCCAACCGTCTAAGAATTGCTGGGCGACAACAGGCTCACCATTGCTCCATTTGGCATCTTTGCGGAGGTGGAAAATATATTTCGTCCCACCATCTAATTCTTCCCAGCTTTCGGCAATTCCAGGTTCAATGCCATTAGGCCCGAGACGAACAAGGCCTTCCTGTACAGCATTCAATAAATTAATCGAAATCGTATCGGTTGTGAGCTGCGCATCGAGTGCTGGTGGCTCATCACCGATCATGAGGTGAAGCACTTGCTCATCGCCGGTGGTTGTTGGTGCTCCGGCACCTTGATTCGCCGTTCCTTGATCCGTCGTTCCGTTACTTGTACCTTGATCTTTTCCGCCGCCACAACCTGCAAGTACGGTCATGAGCGCCAGAACAAGAACAAGCAACACGCTCAGACGACGATAGCCTTTTTTTGCCATGCTGGTTCTTTCCCCCTCAACAGTTATATTCTTTGGTCGATGCGATACTGTCTAACAATTATGAAAGCGTTATCGCATCTTGCGATCTATTATATAGGATTAAGAGAAAAGATGCAATGCTCATACAACGCACATAAATGTTAGTTTTACGCTCTTATTCGACACGAAAACGCGTCAAAGCATCATTTAAACGCTCTGATGATTTTTTTAGAGATTCAGTCTCTTTTTGCAGTGTTTCGGATACGTCTTTCTGACCTTGGGCAACCGCATGTAACGATTCACTTTCTCGAATCATATCGATGGCTGACACATTGAGTTTTTCTATTTCTTCTGCTGTCGATTGTGTACCGCTGGCCATCTCTTCGATCGCCTGAGCAACGCTGTTCATTTGCTCAGCAATATTTTGAACAAAATCGAGGATATGATGCAATGCATCTTCCGTATCTTTCATCGCATGTAAACTCTCTTCTACTTCTTGAAACGAACGATCAAAACTGCTCGCCGTTTCTTCCGTCTCATGTTGCATGGACTCAATATGTTCACTGATATGATCGGTGGCCTGCGTTGTTTGATCGGCCAATTTCCGAATTTCACTTGCTACGACAGCAAAACCTTTCCCCATTTCACCAGCACGCGCCGCTTCAATGGCAGCATTGAGAGCCAGTAGCTCTGTCTGATGAGAAATCTCATTTATGGTTTGAACAATGGAGCCGATGGCTTGTGATCGTTCTTTTAAACGTCGCATACGCTCCGCAGCTTGATGCATCGCATCAAGCAGTTCCGTCATTTTTTTTGACAGCACAGCAATATGTGCTCGTCCCCGATCAGAATCATAACGAGCGCGCTGACTGAGCGATCGGACTTCTTCCGTACTCGCAGATATTTCTTGAAAACTTGCTGCTAATTCTTCCATTAAGCTGGAGACACTTTCGATGGCTTCTTCTTGCTGTTTTAAACGCGCGTTGATCTTCGTGCTCGCTTCCTGAACGGCTTGAGCATGACCAGTGTTGGCGTGCGCTAGGGCTATGAGTTTTTCGCGCATGGTCTCGACGTCATTCATTGATATTTTTGCATTTTTTACCAACTTGGACATTTCTTCTGCAGCATGACTGAAATGTTTGGCCAAAGCAGCTATCTCATCCCGCCCTTTTGCTTCTACACGAATCGTAAGATCACCTTGACCAAAAGCTTTCAAGGCCCGCCGCATCCTTTGAATCGGACCGATCCATCGCCCAGAGATGATCCATGATATGAAGATTGCCAAAACAACGACCAAGACACCGACGATAAGCGCAATATCACGGATACGACGTGCCTCTTTGTAGAAATCATCGAGCCAGGCGCCATTGACCAACACCCAGTCCCAAGGCGCATAATAACTCATATAGATGATCTTTGGTTTAAGCGGTTCATCAACACTGTTTTGCCAATCATAGATGTAAAACCCTTCTTTATGCGAAGCAATATACTCCGGAACTGCTTTTCCTTTTTGTGGTATGCCTTCGATATACGGATGCATGACCGGCACGACGTTTGAATCATAAGCAAAAAGATAATCATCTCGACCGAACAGATACGT
>JAVERJ010000139.1:0-5627 GCA_034007185.1 Candidatus Carbonibacillus sp.
CACCATCACACCATAGGGGAGGGCATCCGCCGTGCAGCACGTCACACCAAAGCGCGCCACAACAAATTGATCGCTCGGAAAATCATCTTGGCGGTACACAAATCCTGAGAGCTCGATGGTTTTCCCAATAAAAGGATCGAGATAAAGATCGATCGCTGTAAAAATTTCCATAAATATGGAAGGATTCGCATATATGATCGGTTCTTGATACAAACGCGCAGCAAACTTAGCAAAATCAGCGTACAAAGGATCATCAACAGGGAAGAGCGCTTCCAGTGACGCTTCTTGTGCTTTTGTGGCGTCATTCCCTTGTTGCGTTGATGATTTTTCTAGATCCGCCGACGCTTCTTGTTGATCGATTGCTTCTTGATGGGTTGCTTGTTTTTCTTGGGATGAGCGTCGATCGGTGAGGCTCATTTCCTTTTCTGCTTGCGGCGGTTCAACAGGTAAACCATCATCCTGTTGTTGTGCTTCGCGCACCAGCGTTTCTGTCTGGATGCGCGGCGTTGACGGAGAGAGACTTAAAGTCATCCCGCGTTTAGAGGCCGTTTCAGCATTTAATGTGGCTGTTGGTGTAAAATAAACAAGTAACACTGGTAATAAAAAGGCTACATAAAATTGATAACGCATCGCTCGTGTGCTATGCGTATGGCAGACGTATCCCGTCCTTCTTTCTCCTTGAATGATCATAAAGGCTTCGGTGATCATAAAAGCTGCTAGCACAGCAAGAATAATGATACTAAACAACGCATAAGGTGTCATCCATGGTGCTAAATAGTAATGAAGCTCCTTTTTTAAATAAAGGGCATATAAATAAAGCGCCAGCAGGAGTAATAAAACGCCTCTAAAAGCGCGATCCAAGGCTTCCTTTTTCACAGAAAGAACCCCTCCCATATGTGTAACTTTACCAAAAGATTTGTGTTAAAACAACAGATCCGACGTAAACGAGCACGGCTGAAATCATCAAGAGTTTCCATACGACCTCTCGTTTAAAAATAGAGAGCATCAGAAGGGTATTTCGAAAATGAAGCATGGGCCCAAAGACGAGAAAAGAAAGAAGCGCGCCAGGTGCAAAACTAGAAGAAAAAGAAGCAGCAATAAAAGCATCCGACGTCGTGCACGCCGATAAGAGATAACTAAAGCCCATCATAAAAACGTTACTTACAACAGGCATGTGCCCAAATGAAGAGAGTGTTTCCCGTGCGACAAATGTTTGTATAACGCCGGCAAACAAAGCGCCGAGGATGAGAAAACGTGACATATCAAAAAACTCATCCACTGCATGTTGCATGAAAGATGTCCAGCGCTCGAAAGAACGATGACCATGAACATGAGCGTGATCATGCGTATCATGAACATGAGCGTGATCATGCATATGATGATGTTCATGCATATGATGATGATCATGGTCATCATTGTGATGATGATCGTGAGGATGATCGTGATCATGATCGTGATCATGGTCGTGAGGATGATCGTGATCGTCATCGGCTGCATGTGGTTCATGCGGATGATGTAGCGTGGCCTGTGTGTCAATATAAAACGATGGACCAGAGGTAAGAAGCGCTTTTTTAGGATCCGTACGTGCAAATATATAACCAATCACCAGGGCAACGGTGAAAGCGAGAACCATGCGTAAAGTGGCCATGGTTTGATCATTACGAAAAGCGACCGCTGTGGAAAGATAGACGACCGGATTGATAATCGGTGCCGTCATAATGAAGACAAGGGCCATATAAATGGGAAACCCCCGTCGTATAAGACCGCGCACAAGTGGAACGACGCCGCATTCACAGATCGGGAAGATCACCCCGATAAGACTGGCCATAATGATGCCTGTTAATGTATGTTTAGGTCTGATCCGTGCGATCCAACGATCCGGTATGTACACTTGCAAAAAAGCAGACAGCAAAGCACCCAAAAGCACGAACGGCAACGCTTCAAAAAAAATGCTCATAAAAACCATTTTGAACTGTAAAAGCATAGAGATGTCCATCGTAATCTCCTTTTCTTCCTATGCAAAATGAGAGACAGTTGTCAAACGACAAACGGTTGGCAAGTGAGAAACAGTAACGAAGAAGGCTTGTATGTATTCTATAAAAACGCTAGCCACGCCAAGCTATGGACATGTATGAGTATATCATATTCTCACGTGGTAAGAAAGATTATCATTATACATGGTAAAATTTTGCGCAGGTCATTCGATCACAGCAAAAAGCCGTTTGTACAGTCATACAAACGGCTGAAATGTTATGATGCTCTTGATGTTCTTCTGGCCATCTCTATTATTTCAATTGTTTCAAAGCATCTTCCGCAATCGTCGGATCCACGACCTGTTCATAGGGGAGCTTCTTTTCAAGATGGCCAGCCTGTTCGATTAACTCAAGCGAAGTCAAATAATCTTCTTCTGGCGCCGTGGGATCATGTCCCCATACATCTTGTTTTTTGAGACGATCGATGATGGTAAGCATCACATTTTTTTCCAGACCCGGAAATTGATCTTTAATGGCCTCATAGATTTCTTCTGAAGAAGCCGTTTGAACAAAAGCCTGACCTTTAGCGATGGCCCGCGTAAAACGAACGAGCATATCGCGATTGTTTTGTATGGTTGATTGTCGGGTTAAATATGATGTGTAAAGCACTTTACCGCTTTCGGCGCCCAGACTGGCGACGACATAGCCTTTACCTTCTAACTCGATTTGTGAAGCAAAAGGTTCGAAGAGCTGTACCACATCGCCTGTACCCGATACAAAAGCCGGTGCAAGGTTGGCGTAGTCAATGTGTTGCAAGTATTCGATGTCTTTTCCCGGCTCTAAACCGTGTTTACGTAAGACGTATTGTCCGATGGTATCAGGCATACCGCCCTTCCGCTGGGCAAGATACGCTTTCCCGCGCAAATCTTCCCATTTAAAATCAGGCATCGGTTCTCTTGAGACTAAAAAACTGCCATCGCGTTGCGTTAAGCGGGCAAAAACGCGAATAGGGTCAACAGGGTCTTGAGCATTTACAAAAACGGCCATCTCTGCACCCACTAAAATGATATCCGCTTCACCGCTTAAAAGGGCGGTGGTCACTTTATCGCCGCCCTTACCATCGACGAGTTCTACATCGAGTCCTTCATCTTTAAAATATCCTTTACTTAACGCTACATACTGTGGTGCGTAAAAAACAGAATGGGTGACTTCCTGTAAGCGCACTTTTTTAAATGCCTCTTGCCCCGACCCGCAACCACTGATGGTAACCACCAGAACAAAGGCCATCAGCACAACGGCATAACGCCATCCATGATGCACCCACCCAGACTTTTTGAATACCCCCATAGCGGTCAAACCTCCATCCATCATGATTCGTTCAATCGATCATGTGCATATCCATACGCCGGGCTTTTGCCCCGTCTCTTTTGTCACTGTATGCAAGTCGCTTCAAAAGGTGCTATCAACGATGCGCTTTAAGTCTGTGTTTCATTGCCTCTAAAAGTCTGATATAGTTAGAGTAAAAAGAACTTCAAAGACATACCACCTTCAATGTCGAGTCGATAGGGTGAAGAGGGGCTTTTCTATTCATGGATATCAATGCGCTATTACCATCGCCAGCAGTACATGCTCCACCAAACACAAGCACATCTCAAAAGGTCGAGGATCACACACGTCCTTTGAACATCATCTTAATGATCGCCGATGGTATGTCTCCGCAGTTATTTCAGCTCGCCGATATGTATCACACATTAAAAACAGGAAAGCATCTATCTCTCCAGCAAGCGATGGAACCCCTGGGTCTTACCTTTACAACGGCGTGGCGCGAGGAGATTACGGATTCTGCGGCGGCAGCAACGGCAATTTTTTCGGGTCATCGAACGACCAACGGTAATATTAACGTATCACCCGAGCTAAAGCCCCTCACAACGATCACCGAAGCAGCAAAAAAACAAGGCTATCGAATCGGCATTGTCACCACGACACACCTAACACATGCCACACCAGCAGGTGTTTATGCACATACAAGCGATCGAGATGATGAAGCGCGGATTGCCGAACAATTGTTTTTGTTTCAACCGGATGTTGCGCTGGGTGGAGGGCGGCGATTTTTTAGACCAGTTCGTCAGTGTGAAGAAGGCCGTTCCGATGATGTTGATCTGATCCATCTTTTCCAGAAAAACGGCTACGATATCCTTTGGAATCGCGAGCATCTTTGGCAGCGCATGGTTGAAGATGAACAGTTCCTTTCAAAACAGCGTGATCATTCTACACCATTCTCTACACATCATCCTTCGAATAAACTCCTCGGACTGTTCCAACCTGGTCATATGTCTTTTGAAATAGATCGCCTTCGGACACGCGACATACACGAACCCTCGCTGGCTGAAATGACAAAAACAGCGCTTCATGCACTCGAACGTCTGGATAGCAAACAGGGCAATAAACACAAACCATTGATGCTCGTCGTCGAAGGCGGTCGCATTGATCATCTGGCGCATGCCCATGATACACGTGCGGCCATCGATGAGGTGATCGCTTTTGATCGAGCCGTCGCCGTCGCCCTAGACTATCAAACATCACACCCGAATACACTCATCATCGTTACATCTGATCATGACACAGGCGGCTTAATATGGGGGGAACAAGAAACGTTAGCGCTTCATCATCTCGATCATATAGAAGTGAGCTTAGACTGGCTTAATTTTTTAGTTTTAAGCATGCTGGAACGAAAACAATATGGCGGATTTTATGAAACAGCGGATGCTTATATCAACCATGCCCTTGAAGATCTCTGGGGATTACGTTTATCTGACGATGAACAAAAAGCATTGCACGCTGAACTTAGTATGGAACGCATAAATCAATTGAAAAAAGCTATCACACCATCAACAACATTGGATCAAACCGCTTTTCAATATGTGTTGGACATAGCCAACAGCCTAATCACGCGTGCCTTAAACAGCCGTATCGGACTCCATTGGACGACACCAGGTCATACAGACGGCGCTGTCATGACTTGGGCTAAAGGACCGGGAAAGGCAGCAGACATCTTTCGGGGCGCGTATCATTTAACAGATATCCCAAGGAAAATCGCCAACGTCGCCCAGATCGATTTTTCTACAAAAACTTGAGACTCAATCGTTGTTATGTATGCAACGTGCGCTCTCGTTTTTAATTTACATAATATCTATTATCGGACGCTAATAAGGAGACTCAAACGTAACGATCAAACGTAACAATAATTTTGATGTTGGCAAGCATTCGCGGTGGCCTTGCATTCTCATCCGCTTTGCCAATGCAATACTTATGCCATATGGTTCTTGCCCTTCATAGATATGTGCGCTATACTGAATTTGATATACGGCGCATAAAATACTTCAACGAGCTTTTGAAAAAACATTGCAAAGGAGCAAATTGCATGTCGCACACGTATGTATCGTCCCAAACGGATCGCTGGGGTTCACTCGGAGAGATTTTTAAAATTTTATCGTTTTCACTGGTCTTTTCTTTTCTTGGCGCCGTGGTTGGTGCACTTTTTGTACCTGTCACGCTTGTGCCACTGTTTATCGTTGTTGAACTGATCATGATTATCGCCGCCGTCGTGATACGTATGCGCCAAAAACGTATCGGTCTTACATTTTTATTTAGTTT
>JAVERJ010000140.1:0-5585 GCA_034007185.1 Candidatus Carbonibacillus sp.
AACAAATCTCGATAATCCCAGATGATATCCGCCCTTAAATCCAATTGCAAAAGCCCTTGTTGAATGAGGTCTAAAAACGACACAGTGCAATTAACCCCCTTAAAAAAGTGTCACACCCTACCCTATATCATAACCGATCGCCAGTGCTTCTGTCACCAAACCATCGATGCCAGTCTGCCCTGAAAAGCGAGGGATTCGGAATATGAAATAAAAGAAGCCTGAACGGCGGCCTTTTCTAGCCCGCCGTTCAGGCCGATCCGTACTTTGCTCACTTATTCGACATCTGCCCCATAGATTTGTTTGACGATGCCTTCGGCTTTCGCTTTTTGAAGGGCGTTATTCAGAGTATCTAAGACTTTCTGATTCCCTTTTTTAACCATTAATCCATAATATTCTTTTTCAAAAGAAGGATCATCGATGGTTCGGAATTTTACATTGGGATTGTTTTTGACATATTCTAGGACAACCGCGTTATCGGCGACAACGGCATCGGACCCACCATTTAACATATCTTGAATGGCAAGCGGTGTCGATTCGTACGATTTAATCTTAGGACTTGTTTTCCCTAAAAGTTCTTGCACCACGTAATGACCGGTGGTTGCATTTTGTACCCCAACATACTTAGCGTTTTTTAGATCTTGGAAGGCCTGAATCGGAGAATCTTCTTTAACGAGAACGAGTTGATTCGCGACAAAATATGGCTCCGTAAAATCATACGTCTGCTTGCGCTCATCTGTAATCGTAATGGCTGAGATGGCCGCATCAACGCCACCATTTTTCACTTCTTGAAACAGCGTGTCCCAAGGAAGGTTGCGTAACTCTATCTCAAAACCACCGAGTTCAGCCATCTTTTTGATGAGCTCGATATCCCAGCCTGCGATGTCGCCTTTTGTATCAATATACTCAAAAGGCGCATACGCTGCATCAGTTCCTACGACGATCTTTTCTTTTGTCGTAGGTGCGGACGACCCACTGCCTGTTGTCGTTTCAGATGAACCATTTGACGGTGCAGATGAGTTTGTCCCACATGCTGAAAGCAAAAAAAGTAATAAGAAGCTGACAAGCATCCAGCTTGCGATGCGTTTGTATGAACGGTATGGAAATGACCCCGACGATTGGTACATTTTTTATCCTCCTCTTTTTCTTTGAGAAATCATAGAAACGGATCCAGATGATTTATTTTTCATCTCCGTGCATATATACTCATTCTAGCGAAAGAAGTTTCTCTGTCAAGTGCTATATGTACATTTTTCTATGGGAAATTTATGACTGTCTATACATTTTGCTCAATCGTCCTCGCGCTATTGTCTTTGCGCTACATAAAATAATCTTGAATCATATGTGTGACATGTGACATGCGCATCTTAAGTATTCTAAACGCTCTTGACAAACAATATCGTATTCACATATAGTTGTTAGTATCATAACGACTATATTGTACACAATGTTCTTTCTTCGCTCATAAATGTTAGCCTCGTTATCTTCTAACATGCGTCATAGAAAGCAAGAAATTATGAAATCATCGTTTTTATCTTGAGAAGCAAAAGACATATAGACAGGCAAATCTACGAACGAGAATACAAAAGGAACCTATAACAGACAGGAGGCGAGACCGATGGATGCTGTTTTTAAAGAACTACAAAAGCTAGGCTTTTCACTGTATGAGTGTAAAGCTTATGTCGGTTTGCTGAAGACACATCCGGTCACGGGCTATGAGCTCAGCAAACGTTCCGGTGTTCCCCGCTCGATGATCTACGAAGTGCTGGGGAAGCTAATGGATAAAGGCGCAGTTCATCTGGTGCCATCCGAACCGATTAAATATTCACCGGTTCCTGCAGAAGAATTAATAGAACGGTTGCGAAAAGCATTTGACGAATCGCTTACCTTTTTAAAAAAAGAGCTGACGATGCTAGAGCAAGAACGGGATCTAGACGTCATCTGGCACATTCGAAGCGACGAAATGGTCATGAATGAGATCACACAGATGATTGCACGCACAGAGCATGAACTGTGGCTTTCGGTTTGGGAACCGCAGGTCGCTATAATTGAAGCAGCAGTAAAACGTCATTTACGCTCAGACGTACATGTTTTTTCAGTCTTATTCGGAGCACCTGATACGTCTATTGGCGTAACGTTCCATCATGATTACATGACACCAGACGTCGTCCGCGATAGAACAGGTGGATATCTTACCATCGTAGCCCGAGATGGGGAAGAAGTCATCATCGCTAATTTTAGCGATCAATCCACCGCTTGGGCTGTTAAAACTTATGATCCCGCACTCGTCCTTGTGGCGACAGAGTATATTCGCCATGACATCATGATTGAAAAAGTAACGGAACAATTTGGTCCCGACAGACTGGATGCACTTTGGCGCAATGATCCTGACCTCGTGTATGTAATGACTGGGCGGAGATCAAATATGCGCAGTTGAGGCGATCCGTAAAAAAAAACGCGGGAAAATAAGAAAAAAGGACGGATGGAGGCGTCATGTGTAAAAAAGAAACTTTTTTGTACAATCCGAGCAATCAAGAGGAAACCTTCTGGCAAGGCGTAAACGATTGCCTCCCTACGGTGCTAGGTTACTTAAGCATCGGATTTGCTGCTGGTGTATTGGAAAAAACCTCCGGTTTGTCCTTGGCAGAAATCGCCCTTATGTCCATACTTCTTTATGCCGGTTCGGCGCAATTTATCGCTGCTGGCATGCTTGCTTTAAACAGCCCACCATCTGCTATTATTTTTACGATTTTTTTTGTGAATTTACGGCATCTTCTCATGAGTGCGGCAGTGGCGCCCTATTTTCGCCATATCCCTTTATGGAAGAAAGTTGTACTTGGCTCCCAGCTAACGGACGAGACGTTTAGCGTAGCCATGACCAAACTGGTGGGAAAAGAGAGCGGGAGTTTCCACTGGATGTTCGGTCTCAATCTAACTGCCTATCTGAACTGGCTCCTGGCCAATATAGCAGGCGGCATCTTCGGAGAGTGGATCGCCTCGCCATCGACGTACGGGCTTGATTTTGCCCTGGCTGCCATGTTTATCGGTTTATTCATGATTCAATGGACTATGCGCAAAAAATATCGATTAGATCTAATCGTTGCGATGAGCGCTGTTATCGTAACCATCGTCGGATCCATCTTTATATCCGAAAGCACGGGCATTGTGATGGCCATTGTGATTGCTGCAAGTATAGGGGTGGGGGTGGAAACATGGAAGTGAGATGGAGTTTTCTATGGATGCTGCTCGGAGCCTCAGCCGTTACCTTACTGCCAAGAGTCCTACCACTTGTTCTACTAAGTCGTATCCAACTTCCTGAATGGGGCTTGCGCTGGCTTCAACATATTCCAATCGCTATCATGGCGGCCTTGTTAACTCAAGAGTTGCTGATCTCCGATGGTGCCTTCGCACCATCATGGATGAAGCTCATGGCCGCACTTCCAGCTTTTTTGGTTGCTTATGTTTCCCGCAGTCTGCTTGGTACTGTGTTGACTGGGATCATAGCAATGATGCTCGTTCGTTTGGTTTTTTAATGGCCTAAGTTCGGTTCTTTATCGACCCCCTGCCTCAATGAGACCACATACGTGATTTTATTGCTTTATCCCTAGGTAAGCTTCCTTCACTCTTTGATCATGAAGGAGTATGCGCGCGTCACCATCCATGATGAGGCGGCCATTTTCAATAATGTAGGCACGATGAGCGGTCTTTAAAGCCATGCGCGCATTTTGCTCTACAAGAAAGACAGTAACATTTTGTGCATGGATATCTTTGATCAATTCAAAGATATGTTTGACAATCAATGGTGCAAGACCAAGTGAAGGCTCATCGAGTAAAAGAAGTGTGGGGTGAGACATCAGTGCCCGTCCAATCGCTAACATTTGTTGTTCGCCCCCAGATAACGTACCGGCTAATTGATGCTTTCTTTCTTTTAATCTTGGAAAAAGATCATAAACCTTCTCTAATGTTTGGCGCACCTTTTTACGCTCTCGTTCGATATATGCCCCTAATATTAAATTTTCTTCAACTGTTAATGGCGCAAAAACCTGGCGACCTTCTGGTACATGCGCAATACCCAAACGTGTACGTTGGTAAGCTGGTATGGACATAATATCTTTTCCGTCATAGATGATTTTACCTTTTGAAAGTGGAACAAGACCTGATATAGCACGCATGAGCGTTGACTTACCAGCACCATTCGCACCTAGCAAAGCAACAATCTCACCTTGCTTAACATGTAAGGAGATACCCTTGACAGCTTCAATCGGTCCATAATGAACGTGTACATCTTCCAAGGTTAGAAAACTCATATGACATCGTCCTCTTCTTCTCGTCCTAAATACGCTTCAATGACAAGTGGATGATTCTGAATCTCATCCGGTAATCCCGTCGCAATAACCGCTCCATTATCTAAAACAACAATCCGATGTGCGAGCTGCATCACCAAATCCATGTCGTGTTCGATGAGCAATATGCTAAGCCTTTCTTTATTCAACCTTATAATAAAATCAATCAGATCAGCGCGCTCACGGTCATTAAGACCCGCTGCTGGTTCATCAAGGATTAAAAGCCTAGGTTCCAAAGCCAACGCTCGAGCGATCTCTACGATTTTCTGTCTGCCGTAAGGTAATGAACCGACCGCTCGATCCATCATTGCCCCTAACTCTAAACGTTTGAGTAAATCTTGGGCCACCTCTTGAGCATGTTTTTCTTCACGCCGTTCAAAAGGCGTGTGTAGTAGAGAATGCCAAAAATGACTTCTCAACTTACTGTGCCGCCCACTTAAAACATTTTCAAGAACAGTCAACGAAGGAAAGAGACGAAGATTTTGAAACGTTCGTCCGATGCCTAATTGTGCGATGATATGAGGTTTGAGTCCATTAATAAGCCTTCCATCAAATATAATCTTACCTTCGTCTGGACGGTAATGACCTGTTATGACATTAAAAAGTGTTGTTTTTCCGGCGCCATTAGGGCCAATCAGTGCGAGTATTTCACCTTCATACACATCTAGACTCACATGATCGAGCGCTTTTAAACCGCCAAAACGTTTACTGACCGCTTCTAATGAAAGTAATATTGCTTGGTGCTGCTCTTTCATGAATGAACGTCCCCCCCTTCTGTCAGCGGACGTTCCCTGCGGCCAAGCATATGTTTTGGCCAAAGACCTTGGGGTCTAAAGATCATCATCACAACCATCGCTGCACCGAAAACAAGCATCCGATATGATTCCAGGCTGCGGAACAACTGAGGAAGAACGATTAGGGCGAATGTCCCAAGAAATACACCAGGAATTGAGCCACGACCACCTAAGATAACAATTGCAAACATCAACACAGAATCCCAAAACGAAAAACTCTCTGGTGCAATGACAGTCATCTTAGCCGCATAAAGGTTCCCTGCTGCGCCAGCAAGAGAAGCGCCGACGACAAAAGCGAGTGTTTTATATGCTGCTGTATTCACACCTACAGACTCGGCAGCCAGTTCATCTTCTCGAATATAAGCCCAAGCACGTCCGACACGGTTGTGCTCAAGTTGCCTCCAGACCCATATTGCTAATAAGACATATAAAAGTGAGAGAAAATAGAAAT
>JAVERJ010000141.1:0-5579 GCA_034007185.1 Candidatus Carbonibacillus sp.
CGAACCATCCGTCGTTACCACAATTCCGATCGTCGAATGGTCTTGAATGACCTTACGCGTTCCATACTCTGCCGCCTCTTGAAATGGAATAGGTTCATCATACCATGGCGTATGCACCATACGCGGTCCACTCTCATCTTCATACCCACGTGCACCGGCAATCGGATATCCAACGCAGTCGACCAGCCGCACTGAAACATCGAGTCCTTCTGCCACATGGACTTCCACGGCTTGGTTGGGTATGAATTTTGGCTCTGTGGTCATGATCGTACGTCCAGCGGCACTTTGAGGCATCTCATCGACCGCTCGTTCCCGTTCTGCTGGATGTGTGATGTGCGGGATGACGACCAGTTCCATAAATCGTTTAATAAATGTCGATTTCCCCGTTCGAACCGGACCGACGATTCCAAGGTATACGTCACCGCCCGTGCGCTCAGCAATATCTCGAAAAATATCAAAGCGCTCCACCTACGTCCCCTCCTCCGCATATTCAGCCTCGCCACTTAGGCTTGGATACTTACAATATATGTACGCCTTTCGCCACTATGACACATCTTAAGCATTTAGGCGTCTTTAAAAGGTTGGTCGGTATACCTTATGTCTAAAGAGCAACGTTTATGACCGTCCTAAAACTCGTAAATGATGGCCCACAGTGATGGTTTGAGCCCACAAGCACGCTTGTATGGTACAAAACCAATGAAATCCATCACATCGATCGAGGGGAAAAATAAATAAAATATGCTTGAAACAACGCTTTCCATCGTCTGTGAAAATGTCACATGTTCTGTCTGGGGTTTGTTGATGATTGGGAAACGTCGTACATCCACTAAAAAGTTGCCTTGTGACCTCGGTTTTTATGAGCAAACCGTTATGGACCGACAGAACGGACAAGAATCGGTTCACCCGCATCAAAACGATAAGGGAGCGAAACAGCCGGAACAAAAGGGGTATGCTGAATGAAAAGCCAACGGGCATCGATCGTGCCTTTTAAAATGGGGTCATCTTCTTCTGTAGCCCGTTCTTTGAGCAGAGCTAAATCCAACGCATAATCAAGATACACACGACCTTCGGCAGTTATGATCAACGGCAAATAGTAGCTGCTGTAAGGGGATGGTAAGGCAGGGATCTTCCCAGCTAAAGCTTCCGTATCAAGGCTGTATACGATGTCTTGCGCACCATCTTTTTGCTTGTGTGATTCTTGATGTGGAAGCGGTGTAGCAAATGGCAGGCGCCCAGTGCGTTGGCGATAATCGTTAACTTTTTGTTGCACATCGCTCACACGTTGGGCGAGCGTCAGGTCGAGCAGGCGAACAACAAATCCATCATCGTTCGAAAGAAGCACATATCTGTAGCGTCCACCGCGTTCAAAAGCACTCTTAGGTATATCCACCAAGTACCGACCGATTAAAAGGGAAAAATCAATGGGCACCCCTGTGATCTTTTTTTCTGCATCCCACGCTGCCTCACGAACGGGTGGAGAAAGCGTATCACGTACATATCCATCAACCGATTTTTGAACGCGTTGAAGATCCTCACCGATCGTCTCCGGTGAAGAGCGTTCACTTCCGCCGGGATATAAACATCCCCCTAAAAACGACACAAGTGTGAGCATCATCATACCGGTCATTAGAAAACGACTTACCGCTTGCAAACGTTGACGTAAATACTTATTCATTTCGCTCAAATTTGGCTTCACTCCTCACATAGCGTATATCATAAACCGTAACTCAGTGATTCAATAAAGTTTTTTAAAACAAAGCGCGAAAAGCAAATAGAAAAGCCGGAAGAAGCAGTAAAAAGGCGACGACGGATACCAAACGCCGACCCACTCCCTGAAGCTTCGTGCGCGCGATGGTGAGAAGCAAATTGGCTAGGAAGAGTAAAAAAATGGCGATAACAGCATCAAGCATGATGGATTTCCTTTCCTCATGGTTATCTTTATATACATTATACACCATCAGCCATGCACAGGGATGATGGAAGTCTCAGAACAACACCGCACATATGGCGGCATGGTCTTTTTTGATTGGCGGCAAATGATCCAACAGCCCAACCCTTCAGCACCAGCCCACCCCTTCGGCGCCTTCCCTACATATAGTAAAAAGGCCAAAGGATCGTTATAAGCATCACCGAGGAGGGGATTTTTGTGGCAAGCCAACGCCCTCATGATGAAGAACAGAGCCCACTTCATCTCGTACAACAAATCAAACCGATCAAAGATGGTATCAGCAAATTGAGCGGATCGATCGGTCAAATTGAAAAAACGCTGGATATGCTTATCACTGTCTCAGCGCTTGTCGAACGGTTTGGTGGTTGGCAAAAAGTAAGCGAAATGCTCGGTGGCTTTCAAGGTCGGAAAAACGCTCAAAAAGATCCTCTTTCACGCCTTCACCAACTGATTGACACCTTAGAACATGCAGATTACGAAAAACTGCGTGAACTGCTCGGTCATCCGATGATCCAAAAATTATTTTCGATCGCTTCCACCCAAGAAGATAAAGAAAAAAAATAAAGACGACCAGTTGCGATGGCCGTCTTTTTGATTAGTCTTTTTTCGTCTGTGTTTTCTTAACTTTCTTGTGAGTTGACGTCGCTTGGGTGGGGTGTTCTCCATTCGAAGCATCCTTTGCCGGCGAAAGTTGTTTTTCTTTTAATAACTTTTGGATCGATTCTATGCCAGTAAAGCGATTTTCTCGGAGATAAGCCATAATACTTTCTTCACGTTCTGGCGAAAGATTCATACCTAAGACTTGTGATAACCGACGCACGAGCGCGCGCATTTTTTCTTCGTTGTTTTGATCGCCGACATGGATATCTTTAGCTGTATCCAAAAGCGCTTTTTGATCGACCGGTTTTTTTGCCGACTGCTGAATCAGTTCAAAGAGCTGGCCGAGATTCATCATGAGGCCTCCTTTACATCGCCTATCATGCATCTTTCTCGGTACAGCGTATGCAAAATCCGTGATCTCCGTGCGCCTAACTTTCAGCCTGCTTGTTTTTCGCCCATATATCCAGAAGATGTGCGTGCCCTTCGTCTGTGCGTTCCCGCCCCATTAACATCGGGACAGCGTCTTCCGCACGCAGTCCTTCAAACAAAACAGCATAAAGCGCGCTCGTAATGGGCATCTCTACGGTGTGCTGAAGGCTCATATGGTAAGCGGCTTCTGTCGTTTGAACACCTTCGACGACCATACCGATGGCCTCTAAAGCTGCCTTGAGTGACTTGCCTTCACCCAGCATCTTGCCAGCGCGCCAATTGCGCGAATGACGACTTGTGGCCGTGACGATCAAATCACCCATGCCTGCTAAACCCAAAAAGGTCAGGGGATGGGCACCGAGTTTGACCCCTAGGCGTGCAATCTCCGCCAAACCGCGCGTCAAAAGCGCAGCTTTGGCGTTATCCCCAAAACCAAGGCCATCCGATATGCCCGCACCGAGGGCTATAATATTTTTAAGCGACCCTGAAAGCTCTACGCCTAAAAGATCTTGATTGATATAAACACGAAACGAGGGCGCAAAAAAAATGCCTTGAACGACTTCGCTTACGGTTGGATCATCGCTTGCCACAACGACTGTGGTAGGCAGCCCACGGGCAACTTCTTCGGCATGCGACGGCCCTGAAAGTACGCTGATGCGCGTCTTTAAAGAAGGTGCAAGCACATCTCTTATGACCTCTGACATACGCATGCCGCTTTCCCGCTCTAATCCTTTCGCCGTGTGCACGAGAAAAACATCTTCAGAAAGATAAGGTTTAGCCGCAAGTGCGACACTGCGCATGGCTTGCGAAGGCACAGCAAAAACGACAACTTCGCGTTTTTCAAGCGCTTTTTCTAGATCATCACTGACGGCAACCGGCGGAAGCATAACATCAGGCAAATAATGATGGTTCATACGCTCTTCACGAATCGCATGGAGGACGTTTGGATCACGTCCCCAAAGCACCACTTCATGACCATTTTCATACAAAAGCTTAGAAAGGGCTGTACCAAAACTGCCTGAACCGAGTACAGCCACACGTTTTTTCTTCACTCAGACACTCCCTTCTACCGCTTTACTTTCTAGCGCATTATTTTTTGAATACTCATCGATCAGAACGGTCACGACTTTCACGGACGACGAGACGAAGCGGCGTACCGATCAGCGGAAAAGCCTGTCTTAACTGATTTTCTAAATAACGCACATAAGAAAAGTGCATGCGTTCAGGGTCATTCACAAAAAGTGCAATCGTTGGTGGACGCACCCCAACTTGTGTGGCATAACGTATCTTCAGTGCTTTCCCCTGCCGAGCGGGTGGGGGCGAAAACTGAACCGCATCACGAATCACTGTGTTTAGAAGCGACGTCTGAAAACGGAAGGCATGATTTTCTGCTACTTCTTTGGCTAGATCGAGTACCCGATACATGCGTAGTCCTGTCTTCGCCGAAATAAAAACAATCGGGGCATAATCAATAAAAGGCATCGCTTCGCGTATTTCACGTACCATTCGATCATGCGTTTTATCGTCTTTTTGAACGGCATCCCATTTATTGACGACGATTAGAAGGCCTCGACCGGCTTTTTCAACAAAGCCAGCGATATGTTTATCTTGCTCGACAAGGCCCGTTGTTGCATCCAAAATGAGCGCCGCCACATCGGAACGCTCTAGGGCAAATTGAGCACGCAATACACTGTACTTTTCTGTCTTCTCATAAATGCGGCCCCGACGCCGCATACCTGCCGTATCGATAAGAACAAAAGGTGTATCGTTATACATCAAAGGTGTATCGACAGCGTCGCGTGTCGTACCAGGAACATCGGAGACAATAACCCGTTCTTCTCCTAAAAGGGCGTTTACGAGCGATGACTTGCCGACATTGGGACGGCCCACGAGTGCCAGATGAATCGCGTCATGATCGTCTTCTTCAGGAACAAACGGCGGCAAAAGTGTCATAATCGCTTCAAAAAGCTCGTTAAACCCCGTCCCGTGCGCTGCAGAGATAGGATAAGGTTCACCCAAGCCTAACGCAAAAAATTCATACCGCCGCGATTCATGAAGCGGATGATCGACTTTATTGACGGTTAACACGACCGGCTTCCCAGAACGCCTGAGATAATCGGCTACCGTTTCATCCGCTGCCGTTAATCCCTCAGCACCATCAACCACGAATAGAATAATATCGGCCGCATCGATCGCAAATTCTGCCTGCAAACGTACATTCTTTAAAATGGCATCCTCTGCATCAAGTTCCAAACCACCGGTATCAATGATCGTTAAAGGACGGCCAAACCATTCCGCTGTGGCATACAACCGATCACGCGTGACACCAGGGCGATCTTCTACAATCGCCTTTCTTTCACCAGCAAGACGATTAAAAATCGTCGATTTTCCGACATTCGGACGACCGACGATGGCAATCACAGGACGTTTCAAACGGATTCACCTCAAGATTTTTCCACTAAACACGAATGTCTAAACTATAGCATATCACAAAAAGTTTGACCAACCAAGGAGCACTGTCCATGCGTGTGAGTCAAGTCATCAAGGACATCGACTTGTTGCAATGTGAAATGTTCTGGGGCTTCTCCTTCTTGTTAGCGTT
>JAVERJ010000142.1:0-5575 GCA_034007185.1 Candidatus Carbonibacillus sp.
GGCCGGGACACATACCGCTTCATCTTTTACAAGAAAACGTAGAAAAGCAGCGCACAATCACACACGATGCTCCATTTTATACGTTGGGACCGCTCGTCACCGACATTGCCCCGGGCTATGACCATATCACATCGGCGATTGGGGCAGCGATCATCGGCTGGATGGGTACGGCCATGCTCTGCTATGTGACACCCAAAGAACACCTCGGTCTTCCCAATAAAAACGATGTGAAAGAAGGGCTCATTGCATATAAAATCGCGGCTCATGCCGCCGATCTCGGCAAAGGTCACCCGCGAGCCCGGGCGCGAGATGATGCCCTTTCGAAGGCGAGATTTGAGTTTCGTTGGCGTGATCAATTCCATCTCGCGCTCGATCCCATGACGGCAGCAGCGTATCATGACGAGACACTTCCAGCAGAGGGCGCGAAGGTCGCACACTTCTGTTCGATGTGTGGCCCGCAGTACTGCAGTATGGCCATCACCCAGCGCATCTATAAAGATACTGAAGTCAGACGTGGGATGGAAACAATGTCAGAAGCTTTTCGTGCTTCCGGTTCACGTCTCTATGTAAATAAGTAGTCACTTCAGTGGCGATTGGACCGTTGGGAAAGGAGTGGGAGAGATGAAGAAAGATACGATGACGCTCGTTATAAACGGAAAGCGTGAAAAGCTTCCAGTGTTCGGCTCGCTGGAGGCGCTTCTAAAGCACTACGGTCTAAACCGAGACATCGTCATGGTCGAAAAAAATGGGAAGATCATCTCTCGGGAATCGTTTGCTGAAACGGTATTGCAAGACGGCGATCGATTAGAGATTGTGCACTTTGTAGGCGGTGGTTGAAGTGGGTAGCGGGTATAAAACAGCGGATCATCAATTGACATGCCGTGCATATGATGCAATGCCGCCTAGGGTCTTATCGGAAGATCGTGTTTGATTCTAAACAGTATCAAACGTCATAAGGAGGGGTTCGGGTGCATGCGGATGATCGCTTACACATCGGTCCATACACATTTAATTCACGTTTATTTTTAGGAACAGGCAAATACCCTGATGCATCGACCGAGCGAGCAGCCATTGAAGCTTCTGAAGCGGAAGTATTAACGTTTGCGATACGTCGCCTGCCACTCGCAGATCTCGGAGGTGCATCGATAAAGGCTTCCAGCATTCTTGATCATATCGATCGAACGCGGCACCGGTTGTTACCGAATACCGCTGGTGCCCGGACAGCTGAAGAAGCCGTACGCTTAGCGCGCTTGGCGCGCTCAAGTGGGCTTACGGATATGATTAAAGTCGAGATCGTAAGCGATGATGAGCTTCTGTGGCCGGAACCGCTGGAGACATTAAAAGCCACGGAAATCCTCGTGCGGGAAGGCATGATCGTGCTCGCTTATACTTCCGACGATGTGGGACTGGCAAAACGCTTAGAAGAAGTCGGTGCTCATGCGGTGATGCCGGGGGCTGCTCCGATCGGAAGCGGGCTAGGGATCTTAAATCCGTATACGATTCGCTGGATCAAAGCGCGTCTAAAAGTCCCTGTCATCGTCGATGCCGGCTTAGGCTCTGCTGCTGATGCCACTTTAGCCATGGAACTCGGAGCGGATGCGGTCCTCGTGAATACAGCGGTGGCCGAAGCACGCCATCCCGTCATGATGGCCACGGCGATGAAAGAGGCCGTGCGCGCGGGACGTGTGAGTTATCTTGCTGGACGCATGCCACGTCGAGAAAAGGGCGCGCCCTCTTCTCCGACGACCAATATGATACAATCATCGTAAAGCACTTTTTCTGTTTTCCCTGCTTTTCGGTTCTAGGGAAGACTTTGACCGTCATGTTAGAAATATTTATGAATGCACTGAAAAGCCGCGTCTACACAGCGATGTCCGTTCCACGTCATGCTAGAAATGTTTATGAATGTACTGGGCAGACGTACGATGTATGCCCGAAGATCCATCCGCAGCGAACCATATGATGAAACAGATGATGAAACAGTGAAAGAGGTGGGCTTTGTGAAAATTCAGGAACAATTAGTGATCATAACCGGTGCCAGCCGTGGACTTGGCAAAGCGATCGCCGAAGCTTTTTATAGAGAAGGCGCCTATGTGGTCATCAATTATCTTAAAAACGAAGAAGCGGCCATGGCGCTTCAACATGCCCTTGGAGCCCGCGCGATCGCCTTGCGCGGTGATGTATTTAAGGAAAGCGATATGGAAGCCCTTGTCGCACAGGCAGAAAAAACGTTTGATCGTCCGGTGACGACGATGGTCGCCAATGCCATCGATTATATGTTTTCTCCTGAAAAAAGAAAGACAGCCGATATACTCTCTTGGCCTGACATCAAGCGCCAGCTCAATTATTCGGTTAAGCATGTGCATAATCTTACGCGAGCATGTTTACCCAGCATGCAAAAAAATAGTTTTGGGCGTATCATTGTCATCGGTTCAAATCTATTACATCACCCGGTTGTGCCTTATCACGATTATATTGTAGGGAAAGGTGCCTTGCTTGGATGGATGAGAAGCATCTCGCGCGATCTTGGCCAAGACAACATCACGGTGAATATGGTTTCACCCGGTCTCATTCAAATCACGGATGCCAGCAAGCATACACCGGATAGTGTTTTTACGATGCTAGCCAGTGAGGCATCGCTTGGACGGACGGTCAGTCCGGAAGAGGTAGCCGATGCTGTACTGTTTTTTGCATCACCTTGGAGCCGGGCCATTACGGGTCAAGAACTGATCGTAGATGCTGGGCTAGTTGTTCATTAAGGCTCGTGTTAAAAGAAATGGGTAACATCCGAGGTTTTTCTCGGATGTTTACTATATCTTATGAAGAACCGCCATGAAGGCGCGTCATGAAAAGGACAACATACGAATTAGAGATGTTTCCGCTTTTTGGCGTATTGGTTCGGGCACATCGACTTCGAATTGTTCGTGCTGCAAGGCTTCGTAAGTGTTTTCTAAAGTGATGGTGGCCATGTGTGGGCAGCGGACGGAACAAAGTCTGAGCATCTCTTTATGCGGGTTGGCGTAAGCGACATTATCGCCCATGGCGCATTCGGTAAGCAATAAGTAGCGCGCATGATTGGTATGGTGTACGTATTCGATCATTTTACGTGTACTGCCCGAAAAATCAGCGGCTTCTGTGACTTCCGGGCGGCACTCGGGATGTGCAAGGATCGCTGCATCCGGAAACTGTTGACGAACGCTAATGATGTCTTCAACGGTAAATTGTTCATGCACCTCACAGCGACCTGGCCAGGCGATGATCGTTTTGGGATGATCTTTGCCTACAGGCGCAATTGAAGGCGCACCCGGTGTATATAAGTACACGTCTCGACCGGTGGCACGCGCTACGTTTTTGGCAAGGTAGGCATCGGGAATAAAAATAATAATATCGTCTGTTAGACGCGCAATGACGTGTTCGGCATTGCCGGAAGTGACACAAATATCGCTTACCGCTTTAACGTGTGCACTCGTGTTGATATACGTCACGACAGGTGCATGAGGATAGTGCGCTTTTAGTTGCATGACGTCTTCAGCGGTGATGCTTTCGGCGAGTGAACAGCCAGCGCGTTCAGATGGAATCAGTACTTTTTTTGTTGGATTGAGAATTTTTGCTGTCTCTGCCATGAAATGAACACCTAAAAAAACAATGATTTGTTCACGTGCCTTTTGCGCTTGCCGTGCCAGTTCCAATGAATCTCCGACAATGTCGGGTACACTCATATACAGTGCGGCCTCCATATAATTGTGCCCGAGGATAAGTGCATTTTTTTCTTTTTTCAGACGCAAAATGGCATAGGCGAGTTCGGCTTTTACTTTTAGTTCGGCATCGAGATACTGGTCGGCAAGTTTTGCTTTCATTTTTTGGTACATATCGTGTTCACTCGCTGCTACTAAGGGCATGAAGATTCCTCCTTGCGCTCGATGTGTAGATTGGTAACGGACAATCTCTTTTGAAGAAAGAAAGCTTTTTATGATGACGTGTATTACCGCTTGAGATTTTAACCTTGAAGGTCGAGGCTGATATCGAGTGCTTGCACCGAATGCGTTAAACGGCCGACCGAAATGATGTCGACACCGCTTTCGGCAATCGCTCGAATATTTTCTTTTGTAATACCACCTGAAGCCTCGGTCGTGAGGCGACCTCCGACCATTTGGACGGCACGCTTTAAGTCTGTTGGTGACATGTTGTCAAACAAGACGGCATCAGCGCCGGAGGCAATGACTTCAGGTATGTCTTCAAGTCGTTCAATTTCTACTTCTATGGGCATCAGATGAGATGCACGTTGCCGTGCTAAGTGGACAGCTTTTTGAATGGAACCGGCATAGGCGAGGTGATTATCTTTAATCAAAATCGCATCGTACAAACCAAAGCGATGATTAACACCGCCACCCATGCGCACGGCATATTTATCAAGAATACGAAAAAGAGGCATGGTTTTTCGAGTATCGGCAATTCGGGCACGGGTGCCGGCAATGCTTGCAACGAGTTCATAGGTAGCGGTGGCAATGCCGGAGAGGCGCATGAGAAGGTTCAAGGCGACGCGTTCAACGGTTAAAATGGAGCGGATATGGCCGTGAATGGTCATGATAGGATCACCGCGTTTTACGCGTGTTCCATCATAATGGATAAGCTGGCACGAAAGCTCGGGGTCAAATAGTTGAAAAAGTCTCGTGGCGATCGGTCCGCCGGCGACGACCCCGTCTTCATTGGCTACGATAATGGCTTCTCCACGCGCATCTTCCGGAATGATCGCCGTGGTGGTCAGATCACCGTTTCCGATGTCTTCTTGAAGCGCCTGGCGTAAGAGCGCGTCAAGCGTAAACATCATATCGTTCGAAAGCGCGCCAGAGATCGTTTGTGGAACGTTCATGTTTTTCCCATCCTTTTTTATAGCGTGTTTTTGAGCGGATCGTCGATCGATGTGTATGACTGCGTTTGATTCAGGTGAAAGCGATGCATACGGTTTTGGCGATGTTTCAACATGACGACAGTTGTCTTTAAGGCGAGCCACTCTGGTGATAGACGAGGCGTTTGTGCGAGAAGGGTGGTGAGCCTTTGAAGCGCTTCTTCGAGCGAGGCATGGTTGTCTTTTGTTTGAACGGATGAGACGATGATCGGTCTTTCAGAAGGAGAAAGCGGTGTTATATATTGAGCGGTGTGTTGAAAGATGATCTCAAGCAGGGTGTGATCGGGCAACCAGTTGTCGCGGGGTTTGATAAGTTCTGCTTTTTCTTTTTCGCTAAGAAGTGAAAGCATTTCTTGGGCCATGCGGAAGATGTTGGTTTCGGCATTGAGCTCATCTTTTTGTCGGAGATAAGGGAAAAGTGCCTCGCTTGCTAGCATGGCCATGATCCCCGCTTCTAAAAGACCGTTGCTGGCTAGACGGTTGATGCCGTGTACACCTGTCCAGGCGACTTCCCCGACGGCAAATAAACGTGGGCAGGAAGTTTCTCCGGAAAGATTGGCATAAATACCACCCATGATCGAATGCTGGGCCGGGATGATGGGCAAAAGGTCTTCGGTAGGATCCAGACCGCGCTCTGTTAATATACGGTACAGTTGAGAAAACCGATCT
>JAVERJ010000143.1:0-5564 GCA_034007185.1 Candidatus Carbonibacillus sp.
ATCGGTTAAAAAAACAGCGCGCGCAATTGTCTTACAGGAAGCCCCCCGTGGGGCAGGTGTTGCGGCGGAGATCATGGCGCGGCTTATGGAAACGTTGATCTATGAGTTGGAGGCACCTGTGTTGCGCGTGACGCCCCCGCATACCCCTTATCCCTTTAATATGATTGAAGATGAATGGTTACCATCGCAAGAAAACGTGTTAAAAGCTTTAAAGGAAGTGTTTGACGATGCGTTTTAAATGTTTTTTGAATACCCTATAGGTCTTTAGGGAGGTGCGCTCATGGGCCGGGTCGTCTTTTCTTTACCAGAACTAGGTGAAGGCATTCATGAAGGGGAGGTTGTAAAGTGGCTGGTAGATGTCGGGGCGTTCGTAGAAGAAGATACACCGCTTGTTGAGGTACAAAACGATAAAGCGGTTGTAGAAATTCCTTCCCCTTACACAGGCGTGGTTCATGCACTTCTGGCTCGGGAGGGCGAGACGGTGACTGTCGGAGAACCGCTTTTAGAGCTCGATGTACAAGGCGAGGCAGAAACGGAAAAGACAGAAAAGACGGGCGAACAACCGCATCCGACGGATGCTTCGTATAATGTCCATAAACAGCCATGTGAAGATGAACACGAACCTCCAAAATCATCGGATGAAAGCACAGCGCCAGACATGTTGGTGCAGGAAGAGCGAGGAGAAAAACGGCGTGTTTTGGCGATGCCTTCCGTGCGCAAATATGCGCGTGAACATGGCGTAGATTTGGAAACAATTGCAGGGAGCGGTCCGTACGGCAGGATTTTACGCCAAGATGTCGAAAACGTTCTGATGCAGCGTAAAGAGATTAAAGATGATCATGCAAAACTTGCAAACATCCGTTTGACGACCGAACAAAGCGGGGAAGGCGTTAAACCTCAAAATACGAATCGTCAGGGCGTTCAGGTGGCAACGTCGACCAGGCATGAAGGTGCCGACGCTGTACGTCTCAGGGAACGTTCGCGGGAACCGTTCATCGGCACGCGCCGTTTGATTGCCGAGGCCATGGTGCGTTCGGTGATGCGGGCACCACACGTGACGCTTATGGATGACGTCGAAGTTTCGGCGCTTGTCGATCTACGAACACGGTTTAAAGAGGAAGGTGAACAACGCGGATTAAGATTAACCTATCTCCCTTTTATCATGAAGGCTGTGGCCGGTGCCTTAAAGGTCTATCCTTATTTAAATGCCACGCTTGATGAGGAGCGCCAAGAGATCGTCACTTACGCTGATGTTCATATCGGCGTGGCTGTTGACGCACCGCGGGGGCTCGTTGTACCGGTTGTACGCGATGTTCCTCGTTTGAGCATTTGGGAGATTGCCATTCACCTTCAAGAATTTCTTAAACAGGCAAGGGAAGGATCGTTAAAACCGAAGGACATGAAAGGCGGAACGTTTTCGATCAGCAATCTTGGTTCTCAGGGCGGTTCGTTTTTTACACCGATCATTTACTATCCGCAGGTTGCTATTTTGGGGATTGGAAGGATCAAGGAAGGCCCGGTCGTTCATGGCGAGCGTCTTACGGTTGGGTCGCTATTACCGCTTTCACTGAGTTTTGACCATCGTGTCATCGATGGGGCGATGGCACAAGCTTTTTTAAATCAGATCAAACGGATGTTAAGCGATCCTCTGCTGATGTTGATGGAAGGATAGTCATAGATGTGGTATACGAAGGTGATACATGTTCATTGCAATGCGTAGTTTTTTTTGGCATGATGGTTGTATATGGCATCTGGTGCTCGTATCGGATAAAGCGCTTGAATGACCGGTGTGTTTGACATGGTTTGCAGCTCATACAAGAATGGAAAGAAGGTGGAGATGGTGGTTGTAGGGGAGACGACAATCGATGTGGATGTGCTTGTGATTGGTGGCGGACCGGGTGGTTATGTGGCTGCGATTCGTGCCCGAGACTTAGGACGTTCTGTGCATCTCGTCGAACGCGCAGAACTGGGCGGTGTGTGTCTGAATCGCGGATGTATTCCGAGCAAGGCTCTGATCACAGCAGCACACCAGTTTCAAGGCGCGCGCGATGGGGAGGAGATCGGTTTTCTCATCGATGGCCTCAAGCTTGATCTTTCTCGTCTGCAGGCATGGAAAGATAGTCGCGTCAAGACGTTAACAGGTGGTGTCGAAAAACTTCTGCGCGGCCGCGGTGTCGAAATCATTCAAGGTTCTGCTTATTTTGTCGGTCCAAAAGAAGTCCGCGTATACGAAGGCGCTGAGTTCACGCGTTATCGTTTTCATTCAGCGATCATCGCTACCGGATCACGGCCCATCGAGCTTCCCGGACTGCCTTTTGGCGGGCGAATTCTTTCATCGACAGAAGCACTGAATATACGTGAACTTCCAGAACGTTTGGTCATCGTCGGCGGTGGTTACATAGGGGTAGAACTGGGCCAGATGTTTGCCAAACTCGGATCCAAGGTGACGATCTTAGAAGGGGCACCGCATATTTTACCATCGTATGAAGAGGATGTTGTAAGACTTTTGAAACGTCGTCTTAAAAAAGACGGTGTTACGGTGATTGAAGGGGTGAAAGTCCGTTCGGCTGAGCAAGATGAAACATCTGTTACGGTAACCTATGTGGAAGGAACCGATCGGGCAGGAGAGGAAGGCGAGAAAGTCCGAGCGCTCACCGCAGATTATGTGCTGGTGACGGTCGGAAGACGTCCGAATACCGATGATTTGGGACTTGATGTCGCTGGTGTTAAGGTCGATGAACGCGGGTTCATTCCCGTCAATGATCAGCTTAAGACCAATGTCGAAGGCATCTATGCGATTGGGGATATCGTGCCCGGTCCGGCTCTGGCCCATAAAGCGTCATACGAAGGAAAAATTGCAGCCGAAGTGATCGCCGGGCGGCGCGCTTATGTCCAATATCGGGCGATTCCAGCTGTTGTGTACAGTGATCCGGAGATTGCGACGGTCGGAATGAATGTGCGTGAAGCGGAAGCGGCAGGTGAAAAAGTCAAGAGTGCATCCTTCCCTTATGCAGCCAACGGACGCGCGCTCACACAAAACGCTAAGGAAGGCTTTGTCCGTCTTATTTTTACAGAAGAAGATGAAGTCTTATTGGGAGCCACAGTGGTGGGGGCAGGCGCATCGGAACTGATCGGTGAACTGACGTTGGCCATCGAGATGGGGGCAACGTTGATGGATCTTGCCTTAACCATCCATGCGCACCCCACGTTGAGTGAGATGATTATGGAGGCAGCAGACGTCGGCATTGGCCTGCCTGTCCATGTTCTCGGTACACAAAGAACATGAGAGAAGTAGGTCATCAGATCTTAAAGTGAACACCGTCTCGTATCGTTCTAAGCATGGTCATCGTGTTCTATGTTTTCATCTTGTTCACGTTCTAAAGGTTCGATGAGGTGAGGATCATCGATCGTGCTTTGATTGACGCGTGTGCTGACCGGATAATAAATGAGATCCGGTGTTTCCCCTTTAAGGAACGTATGAAAGTCGTCAATATCGGTGTTGGAGCGATTGAGCCATCGTTCTTCTTGATCGCGGTGCAGGATGAGCGGCATGCGTGCATGCAGATGTTCTAGGTTTTTTTCTGCTGGCTTTGTAAGGAGCGCTAATTGCGTTTGACCTTCTTCGCTTTTGTGCCACAAGGCACCGACGGAAAAAATGTCCATATGCGCTGTGTCTTTGAGTCGAATCAGGAATGGTTGTGGCGGGCGTGTTCCCTTTTTCCATTCATAAAAAGCTTGCATCGGCACGATGACACGACGCGTGCTTAAAAGGTTTTGAAAATACGGTGTGGTAAGCGCTGTCTCTAAGCGGATGTTGATGAGCAGTTTTTCTTTCCGCCAAGGGAGGCGTATGCCCCAATGCACACGGCCGAGATAACGTGAACCGTTTCGATCACTGGCCACCGTAAAAACATGCATACTTGGGGCAATATTGTAACGCGGCGGAGAAGCGTGATGGCTCAAAATGGATGGTTCTTCATTTTCCGCTACGGATGTTGATGTGTGGGTGATCGTGTACCGTACCATGAGTTCAGGGATGTCTTGAGCGAGTACGAAACGTCCGCACATAAAAGGGCTAGCTCCTTTGCTCTATGTCATTAACACCAGTCTATCGTTTTGATCACGGTTCCTCAAGCTCAAAAACCCATCGATGTCATGAAACACTTTGAAAGTGGGCTCGTGCCTCTAAGTTAGGTGGATCGCGATCGATTGACATCGGTGTGATATGTGCGTAAACTAAAGTACAAGGACGTGTCGGCATGATGACACGTGTCGGCATTGATGTACCATTGATGTACCCATATTGCATGCCAGTGTTGGATTTGATGTGACTTAGTCTTCTACTGTTAACCACCTATATGAGCGATCTTCGACACTTTTTCTTACACCGCACGGGAGCCGCGCTGACGGCGGCTGAGAGCGCGATATGATCGCGGACCGTACGAACCTGATCTGGTTAAGACCAGCGGAGGGAGCGGTAATGCATGGGCCTGAGATTGGCCAAGGGCCTGTTTTCTATCCTCCTCCACGTCCGTTGGGGGAGCTTTTTTTGTTCGTTTTATCAGGCTATCAGGCTGAAAACGTGAGGAGGCGAGGTGTGTGACGTACGAGGTGCTTCGAAAACAGATCGATGAAGACCTCCCTTGGCTAAAGGCGCGTTCGGCCGAGATTGATCGTATGGGACGGCTGCCAAATGATGTTGTGGCTTGGCTGATCAACCATGGACTGTTTAAACTGTTTATCCCCAAGACGTTGGGCGGACATGCCTTGACATTAGAAGAAGCGCTGGCGCTTGTTATGTTGATCGCCCAAGGGGATGGGAGTGTGGCCTGGCAAGTCCAAATCGGCTCCGGTGGCAATTATTTTCTCCCATCTTTTTCGCCTGCGGTCGCGGAGATGATCTTTTCACCGCCTGCTGCGGTGATCGCCGGTTCGGGCTATGTCGGTGGCTATGCTTATCCTGAAGCGGGTGGATATCGCGTCAGTGGTTATTGGCGTTATGCAAGTGGAGCGCAGTATGCGACGACGTTTACCGCCAATGCGCTTGTCTTGGAAGCGCGTGCAGAGAGCGAAGCATATCTTGCAAAACTTAGGGAAGCGTTTTCCAATATACGGCGGGATGCGTCTGGGCAACGTAGAGATGAAGATTCGGATGTGGATCACGCCGTTCACTCAGCGCATTTTATGCCGTTTCATAGCCTTCTCGGGATGCTTCAAGATGAAAAGCTGCTTCCAGTGGCGATTCGCGCGTTTGCATTTACCCGCGAAGAAGTAGAAACATTTTCCGATTGGCAAGGGATTGGTATGCGCGGGACATCGAGTGAGGCGATGATGGTTCGAGAGGTGTTTGTCCCAGAGGAACGGACCTTTGTCGTAGGCGATACGGCCAACTCGCTTTATCGAGTGTCGCTTCAAGATATTCCGTTTGTTTCTTTTGCTGAAGCTTCGATTGGTGCGGTCGTGGTCGGTCTTGCTCAAGCTTTGGCTGAAGAGATGACACGTCTTTTAAGTGAAAAAGTCTTTCCTGCGCAGCGCACGCCTGTGGTGACAGTTTTACAAGAGGC
>JAVERJ010000144.1:0-5560 GCA_034007185.1 Candidatus Carbonibacillus sp.
TTGTGGTGTCGAACCACAACAATTTTTAGCCAAGAACTTCACTCAGGCTCATAATTACCCGAAGAGAAAATGGCAACATAGACACACTTTTTTGAATAGTACCGCAAAAACACATGCCAAAAACCGATATACTATATTGATGCTCATAATACTAATCAAGCTATCTTAAAAAACAAAAAAAGGCTACCTGAATAGATAGCCTTTTCTTTGTATTTAAATTATTGTTTAGTGAACAACAATTTTCTTATTAATTGTTTGTTCTGCATTTCGCAATTGAATGTAATAAATACCAGGAGCTACATCTAAGTTAAACTCTTCTACTCCTCCGTAGTTTACAAATTCGTTACTTATAATAACACTTCCTTTAGTGTCATAAATCTGATAATATACTTTACCTTCAATATTAGAAAGATCCATTACAAATACACCTTTATTTGGATTAGGATAAATTGAAATCTCAGCCAAGCTGCTAGTTTCAATACCTACATAATTTAAGGTAATAGTAAACTCACATTCATTCTCGCAACCTGTTGTTGGATCCTGATATGTATAAGTAATTACATAATTATCATTTTCTAGACCATTAGGATCGAAAATTCCATTTGTAACACCTGTACCTGCATAAACTCCACCTTGAGGACTTTCACCTGAAATTTCAACTGGATCTAAAGTTGTAACAGTAAAGTCATCGGGACAAGTAACAACAGGTAGTTCATTAACAACTACATCAGCATAAACTTCGAGAGTAGTTTCAGGATCGGTTTGTACAACTCCTGTAGGTAATTCAAATGTTCCTGTAGCTGTATAAGTATCTGCAACATCTCCATTATATGAATCTATTGTCCAACTTACAGTAACCACATGTTCGCCACCATCAGAATCGCTAATTGTAATTTCATCAACCAGTTGGTCTAAAGCTTCTGATTCTAAAGCACCTAAACATACATTTGCATCTTCAACTTCGGTATAAACATCAATTTCAGCAATTGTAGGATCTTCTAATTGAATCTCAGAAATTGAAATATTATCTACTGCTAAATAATATTGATAATCTGAATAATAGTTGATTGCAACAAACTTAGTATTTGCAGGTAAAACATCAATATATTCATGAATATCAGTATCTACTGTTACAATTTCATCACCCCATGTAAATTCTGCTAAATCACTTGTTGTAGTTGAATAACCTACCCTAAATACTTCTCCAGAGGAATATGAAGAACCTTGTGCATAGTCAAATGAAATGTCTAATCCTGCATTTGCTGGCAATTCAGGTGTAATCAAATATTGATTATAATCTGTTGCACTACTATATGATGAGAAAAGAAGAACTTTATTTGTTTCAGTTTCATCCTCAAAATAAATACCCATCGGATAATCGCCAGAACCACCAGGTCCATTTACTTCATTATTACTAATCGCTGTCCAACATAGATAAGAGTCATCCTCAAAATCTTGATATATAGGTAAAACAGCATCTGCACATTCGGTAAAGAACGCGTAAGGACCTACCCAAATGCTTTGCTCAGCACCACAATCTGCTTGTACATAAAATTCATATGTAGTTGCAGGTGTAAGTCCATCAACAAATACAGGGTTGTCGTTAGTTGCACTTATAAGAGTACCTTCCCCTTGTGTAAATCCTGCAACACCATATTCAACATTCCATGTATCGGTTCCGCCAACTGCATTCCAACCTAATTCGGCAGACTCGCTAGTAATATTTGTAGCATAAAGCTCTATTGGTGCAGGACAAGCAGCCAAAGTTGTGAAAGTAATAGAAGCCCAGTCAGAATCACAATCTGCCTGAACATATACATCATATTCTGTCTCTGAAATTAAATCAGAAATTGTATAAGGACTTGTAACTCCACTTATTAGTGTACCTTCAGTATCTGGATCGAAACCAGCTTCACCATACAAAACATTAAATGAAGTTTCAAGGAAACCTGCTTCCCATTCAATAGTAACCTCATCTTGCCATAAATCAACAACAGCTAAGTTTATAGGAGCTATACATACATTATTATCAACTGTAATAGCTAAATCGAATGAAGGAATACAGTTGGGTGACGGGAAGGTACTTATCAATATATAATAAGAACCGGGCATAAGAGCAGCTTCTATACTTTCGTTTGCATCATATCCTGTTTCATAAGTAATACACTCTCCAACATCAGGACAATCATCTAATAAAGCTATTCCTGTCCATGTAGTAGTTGTAGTAAGATCAATATAAACATAAGAAGCTTCTGTAACATCTAAGCGATATACAATACCGTCTCCATTGTCGTAAGAGCCTAAGCATGTTTCGGTGTAATTTGCGCCAAATCCACAGTTACTTTGATCTTCGTCAAGATATGGAGCTTCTGCAGGTATAGAAACAACTATTGGGTTATCACAGAAAATCCCTGCAGGAGCTTCTTCTTGTGTAACAGTAACTGTCCATTCCTGTTCAGTACCATCTTCGGCAGTAACTGTATATACTACTGGATTTGTGAAATCCTGTGTAACTCCACTTTCAGGAGATATTGTTGCTAGTGGTGAAACCACAATAGTTGGAGTTAAGTTTGCAATATCAGCATTCCAAACAACTTCAATTTCAACAGTATAGTCAGGATCACCCATTATAACTGCTGCACCTGTTTGTTCAGGCAAAACAAAATCAACAATATCATTTTCACTACTTAGTGTAGTAGCTTCTGTTACATTAACTGTCCATTCCTGTTCTGTTCCTGTCTCTGAAGTTACAGTATATACAACTGGTGCACTAAAATCTTGTGGCACTCCACTTTCAGGACTTATTGTTGCAAATGGCGAAACAGTAATTGTAGGTATTAGACCATTCATATCTGTTCCCATTGCAACTTCAATGTCAACAGTATAATCTGGAGCACCGGTAATATTTGCTGCACCTGTTTGTTCAGCTAATACGAAATCAATTATATCATTTCCTTCATTTAACGCTCTAACATGGAAAGCATCCACATGCAAATAGTATTCATCAATTGAAGTGTGATGAATAGCAATATAAATATTATCACCTGAATTAATTCCATAATCGCTTAGCTTATACAAATGTTTAACCCATTCGTTTGGATGCTCGGTAACTACCTCAAGAACATTTGTAAAGTCAGCCGGAGCAGTACCTGTAGTTGAAACAAGTACTTCAAAGTCTTCAAGCATAGAACTACTTTGTGACTTTGCGAAGAATTCCAAAGCATAGTTATCTGCATCAATAGCTAATTGAGGAGAAATTAGCCAGTCATCGTTTCCTCCTGAATTCCAACGACTACGAACACCTTGGCTCCCTTCATAAGAATCTTGAGTATTAATTGACCATCCATAGTCATCTCCATCTATATCAAGGATTGTCCAACATGCAAAATTAACATCATCTTCAAACCCTTCAAAATAAGGAACTGAGAAAACGCCACAAGTAGTTGAAAACTCGTAAGGACCAGCCCAGTCGCTTGTTTCGGCACCACAAACTGATTGCACGTAAAATGCATATTCAGTATTAGGTGTACCGCCATCAACAAATACAGGGTTGTCGTTAGTTTCGGTAATTAAAACAAGCTCTTCGCCATTTCCAGGAGTAAACCCGGGTAATCCAAGTTCTACATTCCATGTATCGGTTCCGCCAACTGCATTCCAACCTAATTCGGCAGACTCGCTAGTAATATTTGTAGCATAAAGCTCTATTGGTGCAGGACAAGCAGCCAAAGTTGTGAAAGTAACAGGTCCTGCCCATTCACTGTAATCACCACCACTACAATCAGCTTGTACATATACATCATAAGGTGTATTTTCGGTTAAGGAAACTAAAGTATAAGGATTACCTACACCCGAAATTAAAGTACCTTCTGTACCGATATCAAATCCTTGTGGACCATATAATATATTCCACAATGTTTCTGTATCACCGGCAGTCCAAGAAACATCAGCCTCAGTAGCCATAATATTATTTACAGCTAAATCGGTAGGATTAGGACATGTAACATCTTTAATACTGATATCATCTATATACCAACCTGCTCTCTGGGAACCATAATCAGAAGTTAATCTGAACCGCACTCTAATTTCATTGTTAGAAATATAATCTGCAAGAGAGAACACTTCTTTTTTCCACCATGTATTGTCAGGTGTTTCGGTATATGTTCCCCATTCAGTATAAGAGTCTTCATCAAAACTTTCGCTTGAATAATCTCCTGCTCCCAAGTAGGCAGTTTCCGGAATAATATTCCATGTAGCTCCACCATCGGTAGAAATTTCAACATAGCAGTAATCATAGCCGCCTTCGGTTTTTGCAATTTGCCAAAAACTAAGTTCCGGATTATTAGTACTAGTTAAATCGATGTTTCCTGTTTGATATAAAACATTATCATCGTATGCTGCATAAGCATTATGTGCTGATTGAACTTCTGAATAATATACTGTTGTATTTAATGTCCAATCTGTAGATTTTGCAGGATTTGCGAAATATGTAAATCCTAATTCAAAATCCTCAAACAATGGTAATGTTAATACAGCAGCATTCACATTTAGCACACCATTTACGAAATCAATACCATTCCAAAAACCTCCACCAGTAGCACTATATCCACCATATACGTCTGGACCATTATCGAGTATAAATCTGCTAGCATAATAATAAGATCCTATAGGTAATGGACCTAAGTCTGCCATATACTCGTCATTGTTACCGTTGTCGCTATTATAAGTAGCAGGTACCCAATTTGTCCAAGTGGCAGGATCAGTATCATCTTCGCTATAACCTATCCAAGCCTCGATACCTGCACCTTGACCTACAGCATCGGTAACACCAGGTTCGTAAACCTGAGCATAAACAGTGCCTGTACCACCTTCATTAATGTCCATAGTAGCGGGCCATTGCAAGTTACACCAATCGGGAGTAGCTGTCGAAATCTCTTGAATAGACACATCATCTATACCGAAATTACACATACTGTAGTCATAATTTGATATTCCTCTGAATCTAACAACTAATTCTGAAGAAGTATAAGCTGTTAATGGAACTTCTACCTCAAACCACTGGTTTACTATTGAATGATCGTGTGTATAAACTCCTTCTGTCCAAGTAGCACCACCATCTGTTGATATATCTATATATAAGGGGTTTGTTTCACTATCAGCACCTATCCATGCATAATAAACTAATTTAAAATCTCCTGATGTAATATCAAATACAGGACTAATTAAATTAATAGGATTATTATATGTGCTAATTAAATAAGCATTTACATGAGCATAATACTCTCCGGGATCACTATGGTCTGCACTAGCAGCATGTGAGTTAGAAGTTACAAAGTTCCATTCTCCGCCACCATCATCGGGGTCATTTACCCAGCAAACAGGAATATCTCCTGCATTTTCAAAATCTTGATTATATGTAAAAGAACTGATTACACCACATTCAGTAGAAGCTGTAATTGGTCCAATCCATTCGCTAAAATCACCACCTCCACAATCGGCACGTACATAAAAATCGTATGTACTAGCACCTTGCAAACCGGAAATAGTTGTTTCAGGATTTGTA
>JAVERJ010000145.1:0-5532 GCA_034007185.1 Candidatus Carbonibacillus sp.
CAGGGGCTCATGTTTACAGTCGATCCGGGTGCAGATGCGACGCTGGGTGGGATGGCCGCTACCAATGCCAGTGGTACGACCGCTGTGCGTTATGGTGTGATGCGCGACCATGTCCGTGGCATGACAGTCGTCTTATACGATGGTTCACTCTTGAGACTCGGTGGTTCCTATGTAAAATCATCATCCGGTTATGATCTAAAACATCTGTTTATCGGTTCTGAAGGAACACTCGGGGTGATCACCGAACTGACCTTATCGCTCATCGGCATACCAGAGATGATGATCGCAGCGCGCATCACTTTTCCGAGTGTACACCAAGCCGTTCATACGGCACATCAGATGCTGCGGCTTGTAAGCTCGCTTGCCCGCGTGGAACTTGTCGACCGTACCTCAATTGAACAGATGAATCAGATGAAAGGGACAGATTATCCACCGTTTGACACACTCTTTCTCGAGCTTCACGGGAACCGCGCGGGGCTTACTGAAGATGAAACCATTTTGAGAGAGATTGCTCATGAGGGTGGTGCTACGCACATACAGTTTGAAACAAATCAGGAAGCGCGAGAGAAGCTGTGGGAGGCGCGCCATCACCTTGCGTATGCCTATCTGCATGCTCATCCCGGTAAAAAACAGCTCGTCACCGATGTGTGCGTACCACTGACGGTACTGCCAGAGGCGATTGAAGTCGCTCGCCAAACACTTCAGGAGGAAGGGCTAGACGGTGGCGTGCTGGGGCATATTGGGGACGGCAACTTTCATACGATTGTGATGGTGGATGATCGCGATCCTGAAGATATCGCCCGTGCTGAACGGTTGCATGAACGGCTCGTGCACTATGCCCTTCAACACGGCGGAACATCGACAGGTGAACATGGTGTCGGGTTAGGGAAGCTCCCCTATCAACGAGAAGAACATGGCTCGGCGCTGGATTGGATGATCGCTGTCAAGCGTCTTTTCGACCCACTGCATATCCTTAATCCCGGAAAAAAAATTCCTTTTAACCCTTGAGCTTACTGTTCAAATGTTCGAAGCCGAAAATTAAAATGTTCAAAGCCGTAAATTAAAATGTTCGAGGCAGTAAAAAAGGCAGTGCACGGGGAAGAATGTCGACGCTGTGAGGCAGCGCGATCAGATCACCATCTTGTTGGGCAAAGACGGTTTGGTCTTGATGCGTGATGGTAAAGGTGAAAGACTGACCTTGTCGATGAAACACGGCTGGATGTGTTAAGTGGCTTCCCGTAAAGACGCGAGGAAAAGTGCGTAAAAATGCGCTTTTGCTGATCTTATGAACGACGATGAGATCCCACAGGCCATCGTCAAAACGGCTGTTCGGACTGATGCGCATGCCGCCGCCAAAGTGCGTGCTTTGGGTCAGCGTCGCTGATGGCAGTATAGGGAATTCGATGTTTTTGAAGATGTGGCTCCAAGATTCGCCATACTTTTTGGGCATGGCCACTTCCAGCCGTCGGGTTCACATAGAATATGATCATCGTCTCGATTCCTTTTCAGACACGTTTTGCACAGCGATAATCTTTGTACAGCGATAATCTTTGTACAGCGACAATCTATATGACGTAAGGCATGGAGGGTTTTAGAGATGCCCTATGAGATTTGGGTGTATCGTCTTTATGACGTAGCCCAAGAGATTGATCTAAGCCAGATTGAAGCGATGCTCCTTCGCGATCATCCGATGCGCCGGATGCGATTGTCGAAGGTGAGATCAAAAGCGCTTTCATTTAAAAACCCTCCGCTCACGTTCCAGTTACCAGCGTCGTCTGTTTCGTTACAGGGTCACGAGATACCGGTGCAAGTGAGCGGTAAACTGTACGATTTTGGTGTGTTGAGCATCAGCATGCGCCTGCTCATAAGAGATGCTTCTTACGACGAGATGCTCGATTCGTTGGCTGCCAGCGGATATCGACAGGACATGGAAAGGCCTCAACAGGTGATGCCGTCTGAGCTCAGTAAAACTGCCGTAGACGCTGATACGCATCCTACCATGTCAGCCTCTATGGAGGTGTATAACCGCTTGCGTCAGTATGCCAGTGAACTGATGCTCGATGAGCCGGATCGTCTGGATGAGGTTTTTGAGCGGTATCGTGATGAACTCATCGCCCGTGTGCGTCCAGCGCTGAGCGGTGGAGCGTATGAAGGATATATAGAAGATTTTGTCATCTATGTGTTCGATCGCTGGCCCAGCGATTGGGATCCTGTACCGATTCTCTTGGGCGAGATGGGTACTGTCAGTGAAGCGATGCGCCGTGAGGCACTTCGACACACGTATTCGTATTCCGATGATGCCGTAATGGTCACATGGGATAGTGCCATTGTCAGTGATCCAGATGGCGCCAACGATGTGGCTGATCTTTTGGAGTTTGCCAAAGCGCAACTCTTAGAGCTTCGCTATTATGACGATCTTTTGGATGGGGAGCTGACCCAACTTTACACTGCGTTAGAAGGCGCGCCCAAGGGTTTGACATCGGGCAGTGTCCTTTTCGGTCGGGGACGATCTCGCCGCACACGTGAACTGATGCGCCGCATGATGGAGCTGATCGTAGAGATCACGGAGTTTACAGGAAGGATCGAAAACGCACTCAAAGTGACACACGATTATTATTATGTCCGTATCTATACCGGTGCGCAGACATTGTTTCGTATGAAAGAGTGGTCAGAAAGCATTGGGCATAAGATGGACGTTCTCTCACAGCATTACCAGCTTTTAAGCGACGAGTCGACAAGTCAGCGTTTTATCTGGATCGATACACTCATTCTTTTATTGATTGCCATTGAGATTATTATCTGGCTTTACACCTTAAAATAAGATCATATGAGAAGCGGTTTTATGAGAAGCGGTTTATCGAATGGATGCCTCGACCAAAACATTCAACAGTCGTTGTAGGTTGTACTTAGTAGCGAAGGCGCCGCTCCAGGCGCAAGGCAAACTGAGAAAGCAAGAAATTCGTCACAAAATAAAACAGAGCAGCCAAGAGTAAGATGGGATTGATATAACTCGGGTTTCCGTTATAGATGATTTGACTGTTGTGCATGAGTTCGGGAAGGGCGATGGCCACAGCCAACGACGTATCTTTAAGCAGAGAGATGAATTGACTCACCGTCGGTGGAATCATTTTGACGAGCGCTTGAGGCAGAACGATGTGCCAAAGCGTTTGGGTATACGTCATACCCGATGCCCGTGCGGCTTCGATCTGTCCTTTATCTACAGAGATGAGCCCGCCGCGGACGATCTCTGAGATCATGGCCATCTCAAAGACAGTCAGTCCGATGATGGCTGAATTAAAGACACCGAGTCTGAGCCCTAATTCGGGTAAAGCGAGATAGACAAACATAATGATCAGTAGAAGGGGCAAATTGCGAAGGGCTTCGACGACAATCGTAAGGATGGGAGAGAGAATCGGAAGTCGTGTATAACGTAAAACACCGATAAGTGTTCCGAGGATAAAAGATAAAATGATGGCGATGATTGCAACTTGCAACGTGACAGCAAAACCTTCCAGCATGAAGCGAATGTGCCCCCATGTCCAGGCGCCTTGAAAATTCATGAACTTAGCCCTCCATCAAAGCCGTTTTGACCTCGGCTACTTCTTTCGGTAAGCGGTTCAAGCGGATCTCTAACCATCGTACAAAGTAACTTAAGGGGATGGTGATGAGAAGATAAAAAAGCGCGACCAACGTATAGACGGGCAGCGTTTTAAACGTACTGCTAGCGACGTGATCGCCCCAGTACATAAGATCGAGTCCAGCAAATAAGCTCAAAATTGAGGAGTTTTTAACGAGATTTAAAAACTGATTGCCAAGTGGTGGGATAACAATTTTGATGGCTTGCGGCAAAATGATATAGCGCATCGTCTGTACATACGTCAAACCCGTTGACCGCCCTGCTTCCATCTGCCCTTTAGGAACGGCGAGAATGCCGGCGCGAATCGCTTCAGCGATAAAAGCTGATGTATAAAATGTAAGCCCTAACGTTCCGGCAACAAATCCACTGAGATTGAGTCCAAAGGCATTCATTCCATGAAAGAAGAAGAAAGCGACGATCAGCAGCGGGATATTCCGCAAAAACTCTGTGTACATACGACCGAAGATGTTGAGAGGCATAAACGGGACGATACGAAAGACAGCGATAAGAATACCGATGGCAAAACTGCCGATCAGGGCAAGAACGCTTGCTTCAAGTGTCGTCCAAAGTCCTCTTAAAAAATCTGGGTAATACTGAATGAGTAACGAGAGCACGCTGCCCCCTCCTTACGGCAAGCATCAGAATCATTTATAAAAGTAACAAAAGGGGTCATCGCATGAATTTTGATGACCCCGCTTTGGTCCGATGGTTTCTGAACCGAGCCTTGCCAAGAACAACCAAACAAATGGATGTTATTGATTGGCTGGTGGCTCTTCGTTAAACCATTTCATGTACAATTCGCGGTATTGGCCGCTGTCTTTAAGTTCCTTCAAAAAGTCGTTGACATATTTGACAAAGGCTTCATCACCTTTGCGGATACCTATGCCATACGGCTCGTCTGTAAAGAGACCCCCGACCAAAACGTAATTGGGATCTTCTTGATGCATGCCCATGAGGATGACGTTATCGGTGGTCAGGGCGTCGCCTTTATTGGAGCGGAGCGCAGCGAAGGCTTGGGCGTAGTCAGGGTATTCCAGCACTTCTGCTTGAGGTGCTTTTTCACGAATGTTTTTTACGGAGGTGGAACCTTTGACGCCGATGACTTTTTTACCGGCGAGGTCTTCAATGCCTTTGATCGGTGAATCTTTGTGCACGAGGAGGGATTGTCCGGCGTGATAATAGACGTCCGAAAAATCGATCTCCTGCTTACGTTCATCGGTGATGGTCATCGTTGCCACGATGACATCGATGTCACCGTTTTTGAGCATGGGAATACGTGTGGAAGAAGTGACTTCTTTAAGTTCGATCTTATTTTCGTCGCCAAGAATTTTCTTAGCCAAAGCTTTGGCGATGTCGACGTCGAAACCTTCGACTTGCCCCGTGTTTGGATCTTTATATCCAAACAGACGGGTATCATATTTGACGCCAGCGATGAGTTTGCCCCGTTGTTTGATCTGATCGAGTGTACTGGTACTGCTTTCTTGTTTTGAAGCGCAGGCGCCCAGCGTGAAGAGAAGCGCAAACATCATAGCGATCAGACCGACATGTTTCACATGTTTCATACGAAAATGCATGTACATCCCCCTTTTTTTAGGCACACTGTTTGTCACTGTATGGCGTGAACATGTGCCTATGTCTTTCATGGATTCAATCATAATCTATGGTCAAACAGCCCAGAGCGCTGTTTAAACCCATTGTTTTGTTTTACTGCTTTTACTCACTGTCTTTATGCATCCGCTTTGCTCCACATCGATCTTGTTTTGTACGCATCGCGCGCACCCTCATGGGCATGCTGAAGGGATTAAACGGGATTAGATCATGGATGCCATGTGTCATCATGGGAAGTCATCATGGGAAGGGGAATGGAAAGATAACGTACCTATCTTTCGTCCTTT
>JAVERJ010000146.1:0-5500 GCA_034007185.1 Candidatus Carbonibacillus sp.
TATTGAATCGGTAAATTACGTTGGTACTACACAAATATTACTAAATCTTGCTTTTGACGGTACTGATTTTGATACAGACGTTAACAATTTTAGTTTTACAATAGCTGCTGCAGAACTTACAGGAGACCAAGACCTTACAAGTAATGATTTGTCAATTTTGGCAATAAACGAAGATGCTTCAATATGGACACATTTACTTACTGCTGTTGATATGGAATATACACTTGGTGATAATGTAAGTCCATGGATCAATATGGAAATAGGTCAAACTACTTGGGAATCTGCCGAAATAGGCTTTGGAAACGACAACGAAGATATAAATAGTTTTGATTGGCTTTTTGCAGAATGGTACGAAGACGGAGAAGGAAACAATAAAAAAGTTCATGCCCAAATTGATATTCCCGGTAGCAACGGAACAGGTACTTATTATTACGTAGGCAGGGCAAAAGCTACTCCAACATCAAACTGGAGCTATGCAAATAACGAAGTGTGGTCAGATACTGATGTTTTTGCTCCCGAATACACCATCACAATTAACCCTGTTCCCGATCCTATTACATTTGAAGCAAACGCATTAGACGGTACAAGAATTGGGCTAAGCTGGACTGCCGACGCCACTCACAATAATATTATTATTCTTGCAAAAGAAGGAAGTGAAATTAATGCTATTCCTACGCAAGGTACTTTATATGCTGTAAATGACGAAATTGAAGATGCAACAGTTATTTATAAAGGTTCGGCAGGCACGTTCAACCACATGAACTTAAATCAGTTAACTACGTATTATTACAAAGCTTTCACAATAAATAATAACTATTATTCTGATTTCTTAACGGCAAGTGCTACTACTACCGACGAAGAATCTTGTAGTTTCGAAATTTCGCTTGGTAACGACACAGCTATTTGTGGAGGTACAGGTATAGTATTAAATTCAGGTTTAACGGTTTCTCCTTACGGAGATAGCCTAACTATAACATACAATGCTAGTGTAACCGGAGAACTTGTAGGCGAAGAAAAAGTATATTTACATTCAGCTGCCGAAATGGCACCCGAAAATGGATGGGAATATATAACCGGAAACTGGGGCGATGATGACGGCGTTGGATTAATGACCGAAATTTCTGATGATGTTTGGCAAATAAGCTTTGTGCCTGTTGATTATTACGGATATCCTGCAGAGCAAAATATTTACGGGATATTAATGAAATTTAGAAATGCAGATGGAACAGTTGAAGCAGGAAATGCAGCAGGCGAAGATATTTGGATTAATATGAGCGTAAATCCTCCTGTAAGTAGTTTTAGTGCTGTTCAAACTGATTTTATATCAGCTTCTATTACTTCGATTACATGGAGTACAGGTAGCCACGAACCTAGTATAAGTATTTCTTCGAGTGGTGAATATTGGGTTAGTGCAACCGATAATCAGGGCTGTATAGGAACAGATACAATAAACATTGGAATTCAAGCTTTGCCTCAAGCTGATTTAGGATTGGATACTACTTTATGTACCGGCGAAGATATCCTACTGTATCCGGGCGATTTTGAAGAATACCTATGGCAAGATAATTCTACAGATACCTCACTGCTTGTAACAAGTTCAGGAACTTACTCGGTTACAGTTACCGACGAGTTTGGTTGTCAAGGTTTCGATGTCGTACAAATACAGGTAGTTAACCCGCCGGTTGCGTTTTTTACTTACAACGAACTTGAAAATAACACCGTTGAATTTATTGATGAGTCAACAGATGCCGAAACTTATGCTTGGGATTTTACAAATGATGGAATAATTGATAGTAATACAGCAGGTAATGTTCAATATACATATCCCGAAATAGGACAATATGGTGTAAGTTTAATAGTTGAAAATGCTTGTAGTGCCGACACATACTCAACTACAATATTATTAATCAGCATTCAAGACATATTTGTAGAGAATTTCTCAATTTATCCTATTCCAATTTCTGATTACTTGTACATAGAATCAGATGTTCAGTTTGACAACACATCTTTCGGTATTTTTGACATAAGTGGTAAGAAAATAATTAATCAACAAGCAGAATCCACAATTACCAAAATTGATTTTAATGATTTCCCGGCAGGAATGTATATTTTAGAAATAAATACCGATAGTGAAATTACAAACCTCAAAATTATTAAACAATAAAATCATAATATTATGAAAAGATTTCTAAGCATAGCAATATTTGCAGTTCTGTTTTTAGGCTATTTACAAGCGCAAACTCCATGGACAGAACGTACATACATCAAAATTACACTAGATACCAAATTGATGCAAAGTTTAGATTGCAGTCTTGGTGGAGGTTCCGGTTTGCCGGCAACTTGGGACAGAGTATATGCACATTTAGGATTATGTACATGTAACGAAATAGAGAATGGCAGTCAATATACCAGAGATTGTACAAGCGAATATGATAATCTCTTGTTTTGTCTTGAGCAAATAACCCCCTATCAATCTAGAGTATGGCAACATGTAGTTGGTAATTGGGGCGACAACCCTCAGGATGATGGAGTAGGACAAATGGAGTCGCTAAGTAATGGTGTATATACAATTGACTTTATTTTAGAAGACTATTTCAGCAGTAACGAAGTAAGCACCGAAGGGCAAACAATTGATGGCGTGCTTTATCCACCCAGTACACCTTGGGATATGAATCAAGGAGGAAAACCCTATACAATGGGAATGGTCTTTAGAAATCATGATGGTACAAGTTCAGGACGAGACGATTTGTGTAAAGACCTCTTTATTATCGACATTATGGGCTTAGATGATGAAGACCCGGGACCAAAAGTAGTACAAGGATACGATCAACAATCCGATTTTCATGGTGCAATCGAAATTGAAGTGGAACCCGCCTCGATTGAGGATATTTTAAGACTTAGCGATCTAACTCAAATTTACCCTAATCCATTTAATTCTTCATTTAATATAGACTTTAAACTTGTAGCTCCCATAAACAATATTAATATCAAAATTTATGATATGTTGGGCAAAGAAGTTGCAACAGTATATAACGGAAATCTAAACCCGGGAAAGCATATTATTGAATGGAATGGTAAAGAAATTCCCAACGGATTATATTTTGTTAGGATTACAAACAATAATGTAGTAGCTCATACCGAAAGAATTTTAAAATCGAAATAAATTATCATGTTAAATAAACTATTATTCTTTACATTTTTACTTTTAAGCACATTTAGTTTTTCTCAAGTTATCACTTGGGAGCCTCAATACCCTACTTTTTACGATACTATTACAATTACTTATGATGCTGCTCAGGGCAATGGGGTTTTAGAAGGAATATCGCCTGTTTATGCACACACAGGAGTATTAAGTGCCGAAAGTGTAAATCAATCAGATTGGATTCATAAAATTGCACGCTGGGGCGAAGGTGATTCACTACTGATAATGGACGATTTAGGAAATAATCTCCATCAAATAAGTTTTAATATTAAATCGTTTTACAATATTCATCAAAGTGAAAGTATTCGTGAGCTTTGCTTTGTTTTTAGAGATATAGATGGAGATTTGGCAGGTAAAAATGCTGATGGGAGTGATATTTATATTCCGATTTGGACTGATGATATGATGGCAAGATTTACTGAACCTGTGCGTTTCCCATTAGTTCTGCAACCAAGCGAAACCGTTCCTGTAAAAGTATGCACAAAACAAACAGGAATGATAAATCTGTATCACAACGGTAATCTTGTAAGTCAAGCTTACGACACTGAACTAAGTTTTAATTTAGTACCAGGAGGTCTTGGCAAACATCATATTTGGTTCGAGGTTGAAATTGGGAATCAAACATTTACCGATACTATGTATTATCTTGTACAAGAGCCACTTAATATAGCTCCTTTACCTACCGGTATTGTTGATGGAATTAATTATACAAGCGATACTTCTGTTACACTTTGCCTATTAGCACCTAATAAACAAAGAGTTTATCTTATTGGTGATTGGAATAATTGGGAATTACACCCTGATTATCAGTTAAACAGAACACCTGATGGAAAACGCTGGTGGATTGAAATAAACGGTTTAATTCCAAACAAAGAATACCGATTTCAATATTTAGTCGATTTTGACATTAATATCGCCGACCCATACTCCGATAAGCTTTTAGACAGATGGAACGATCCACAAATTCATCAATTTATTTATCCCGACCTTATTGAATATCCTGTTGGTAAAACCAGTCGCATGGTTTCAGTAATAGAAACAGCTCAAGAACCTTACGAATGGCAAGTTACAGATTTTGAAAAACCCGATAACCGCGATATGGTAATTTATGAATTATTGGTTCGCGACTGGCATCTTTGGCATAATTACCAAACAATAATGGATTCTATACGATATATTAAAGATTTGGGTATGAATACAATAGAACTTATGCCGATAAATGAATACGACGGTAACGATTCGTGGGGTTATATGCCGGCATTTTTCTTTGCCCCCGACAAATGTTACGGAACCAAAAATATGCTTAAAGCTTTTGTTGATACATGCCACGCAAATGGAATAGCAGTGATTATGGATATGGTTTTAAACCACGCTTCAGGAGAAAACGTAATGGCAAGGCTTTATTATAATAAGGAAATGCAAAGACCTTCGGCCGAAAATATTTGGTTCAACGAGCTTATTCCTCATCCATACGGATATCATAATGATTTTGACCATGCTAGTCCATATACTCAAGCCTTTGTTGATTCGGTTTTGAGCTATTGGGTATCTGAATATAAATTTGACGGATACAGACTGGATTTATCTAAAGGATTTACTAACGATGTTACTGTTACTTACGACGAAGACGGAGAAATAATCGGTACCGATGTTGGTGCTTGGGGAAATTATAACCCTACAAGAATCGGCTATATCGAAAGGATGTTAACTAAACTTTGGGAACACCACCCCGGTACAATAATGATACTCGAACATCTCGCAAGTTTCCCTGAAGAAAAAGCATTAAGCGATTTAGGTTGTATGCTATGGTGTGGTATGGCTGCAAACGAGCAATATGCTCAAGCAGCAATGGGATATACCGACAATTCTGATTTCATGTATGGAGTTTCTTATCAACACTATCAGGGCAACAGTTTAGGAAGACATAATTTGGTAGGATATATGGAAAGCCATGACGAAGAACGCTTAATGTATAAGTGCTATACATGGGGTAATCAGTATTTTGTAAATGATGATACAATACCCGTATATGATATTCGTGAAAAAGAAACAGCTCTACAAAGAATGGGACTTGTAGCAACATTCTTCTTTACGGTTCCCGGTCCTAAAATGTTTTGGCAATTTGGTGAGCGTGGTTACGATTACTCTATAAATTGGCCCGCAGTTGACGATCCGGGAGCAACACGTACAGATAAAAAACCACCTAGATGGGATTATATGGAAGATACTACAAGACAATATCTGTTCAATGTTTACAGAGCATTAATAGACTTGAAGCAATCTTATAAAATATTTAGA
>JAVERJ010000147.1:0-5455 GCA_034007185.1 Candidatus Carbonibacillus sp.
TAGCTGCGCCATGTAACGTCGTAAGGATTGGATAAGGGACGAGTTTGGCGAAGGGCAGTGGCCAGAAGTTGAGGTGATTGTGTAAAAGATCGACTTTGCGTTCACGGGCATGGTACAGCGCTTCACCGATATGCATTTGCTCCCAGGCCCGCGGTGGCATCGTTGGGTGTTCTGAAAGTGCTCCTGGAGCAATGGCCACAAGCTGAGCTTGTGTGTTGGCATCGCGCGTAGCGAACAGCGTTACATCTACCCCCCGAGCGACAAGCCCTTCAGCCAGTTGACTCGCCACAAGTTCCCACGGACCATAGGCGCGGGGTGGGATGCGATGGGTAATAGGGGCGAGAATGCCAATGTGCAAGCGCCCATCACCTCGCTGCGATCGTATCGGCAGAGACGGGTTTTTTGATGCAGAGCATTGTGTTATGGCATACCGTCACGCGTGGTGTTTCGCCCTTTATGTTTAATGCTTGCCAGTACGTCCACTCACTTAATAAGTAGCTAATGAGTGCTTCGGCACCAGCATTTTCATTCGCACCGTGCGGCGTCAGACCATCAAAGGCTGCACCTTCCGATGGTTCTATCATCATCACTGATAAGACATTGTCGCCATAAAACCATGCTCGCGAACGTTCGATAAGTTGTGCATAGCGCGCTTCACCTGTTGCTTCATAGGCAGCAAGCGCAGCCAAGGCCAGTTTGTAGACGTCAATTGGTTGTTGATCCCACATAGCGATGCCTTTTGGGGTGCCCCAACCACGGTTTCCGACGGGACGGACATACGGTGGGTCACCTTCTAACATAATACCTTGCAGGAAATTAAACGAATCTTCTGCGATTGTGCGTACTTTTTTCTTGCCTGTGAGCTTGACCACTTGCCAAAGGCTCCATGGTAGAAGACCGTTGGAGTAAGTGAGCTGCGGCTCGAACCAGCGCCACCGACCGTTGGATGTGCGCATATACGCATGTATCAGCCGTTGGGCGAGATCGTCAAGCATCATCCGCAACGTTTGTTTTTCAGCGATGGTATGCATATCGTCATCTTCTAAAAGTAGAACGACTGTCGAAAGGGCGTAAGCGATGCCCCGTAAGGCTTTAAATTTTTCTGCGTGGGGCAGTGACCGTCTTAAGAGATCAGCAGCTAGACGGCGGTGCTCGGGATGGGGCATCCGCTTTTGAGCCATGGCTAAAGCATATAAGGCTCGACCATCGCAATCATCGGATAAATGTTCAGGTTCTTTTTCGCGACTATAGGAAAAGTTATTGTGAAAGCGTCCATCGTCACGGACGGCCCAGGCTAGAAAGGACAAATATACTTCACTGAGGTGTAGAAGCTCGTGCTTTAAGGAACTGTCAGGGATCACCTCTGACCAAGAGAGAACGGCTTGTAGGGCACGTGCATTATCGTCCGTCGTATAGCCTTCTTTACGTCGTGGTATGAAATAGTGGGCATGTTCAAGGAGACCGACGTCATCGGTCAGACGGAACAGATGTTTAAAACTGACCGCATATTCGCTAGAAGATGTGTAGCGCGCGTGCGTTGGTTTGGGTACGCTGACGTCAAACTTAGCCATGTGAAAACATCGCCTCCTTTTGTCGCACATAGCGTTCCAAAAGCTGCTTGGTTCGTTTGCCGACAACGGACCAACGCATGGTTCGTCCGAGGGTCATCATCTTTCTTTCAAGTGCTTCACGTTTTGTATCGACGGTGAGGAGTTCGATTAAACGCTCCTTCCATGTTTTCGTATCGCCATAAGGCACGAGTAGCTCCGGAAAATCGCGCAACAAATCGCGGGCGTACGTATAGGGCGTAGCAATAACGGGCCGCCCCAGCCCCACGGCGTAGGCCAGCGTACCGCTTGTGATTTGCGCCATACCGGGATAGGGGCTTATATAGACATCGCTAATCGTTAGAAGCTCAGTGAGTTCTTCTTCGCTTAAAAAGCGATCAATCATCCGAACATGTGCCCGAATGCCCAGTGTTTCAACACGTTGGATCAGCGTATGGCGATACGTCTCACCTTCACGTTTTTTGACTTCTGGATGGGTTTGTCCGGCGATGAGGTATAAGACATCAGGGACATCGCGGGCAACGTCTTTTAATACATCCAATGCATACTCGATACCTTTTCCCGGGCTAAGCAGCCCAAAGGTGAGCAGCACTTTACGCCCATCAACATCCCATTTCTGTTTTAAACGGTGTCGTGAGATGCGCAAAGGTTCTGGCGCACCATGCGGAATATAAAAGATCTTTTTTTGTGGCATATGAAACAGCTCGCTGATATAGCGAATAGCGAGTCGGTTCATGACAATGATGCCATCGCTTCGCTGAGCGATGATGTTTTGAACAGGTGTATATGGAAGCGTCTCTTCTTGAAAGACTGTGTGAAACGTTGTAACGACAGGTTTTTTTAACGTCTCTAAAAAAGGGATAATCCACTCGCCGGCGCGCCCGCCGAATATACCAAACTCATGTTGTAAACTCACGATATCAATATCGCTGGCATTGACCCAGTGTGCGGCACGCGTATAACTTTTTTCATTATGTTTCGGGAGTGGATAAATATGATGATCATCCCCTTGCCACGTCTCTGGATAAATTGAAAGCACTGGCAAGTCTTGCTCTTTTAAATTCGTTCCTTGCATGATGCCAGCACGTAGATGGGAGGTGTAAGTCGCAATGCCGCATTTGGTAGGTGGATAGGTGCTGACAAAAAGGATTTTCAAGGTTGGACCACCGCTTTCTTCAGCGTAGCTGCTTCTTGTGCCAGCGCACTGAGACCGATGACGTCTGCGTTTAATAGGCCAGCTGTTGATTGTGACACAGTTTCTGAAATGCGTTTGACGATGCCACCGTTTAAAATCAACCCAGCGGTCATATCCGTATCGCTTCCTAAAACGGCTTCTTGAATGCGGCAAAATTGGGAGACGCGGGCGCCGTTCCAGATGATGGCCCGCTGTAGCGCCGACCCTTTACCGATGACGACGCTGCTACCAATAATCACATACGGGCCGATGACAGAGCCTTCTTCAATGACCGCACCATCCCCGATGATGACAGGTCCGTGTAACGTCACGTCTTTGGCCAAGCGTACCCGTCGACCGATACGTATGCCGTTTTCGCGTTCGGGCGGAAGAAGCGGCAGTGAAAAAGCACCGTCGAGTAAATCCCAATGCGTTTGTTTGTATCGCTCCGGTGTTCCCATATCCATCCAATACCCTTGAATGGTATGACCGAACAGCCCTTTTTGTTCGGCGATGAGTCGAGGAAAAGTTTCCCGTTCAATGGATACTTCAACCCCTGACGGGATAAGGGACAGAACCTTTTTTTCTAAAACATAGGCGCCCGCATTGATCAGACGAGAAGGGGCTTCAGCGAGAGAAGGTTTTTCTACAAAACGCGTGATCTCATGGGTTTCATTGATGGCGACAACCCCGTAAGCGCTTGGATCATCGACTTCTGTCAAGGCAATCGTCGCCCAGCCATTGAAGCGCTTATGTGCTTTAAAGAGCGCCTCTACGTCCCAGAGATGGACGACATCGGCATTGATGACGAGAAAACGTTCGTCTAAGTACGATTCAGCGTTTTTAATCGCGCCTGCGGTCCCCAAAAGCTTTTCTTCACGGGCATATACGATGTGAACACCGTATCGACTGCCGTCTCCAAAATGTTTTTCAATGACTTCCGGAAAATGTTTAACCGTCATGACAATGTCTCGGACCCCGGAAGAACGTAAATGGGTGACGAGAGATTCTAACCAAGGGCGACCTCCTAGCGGAGCCATGGGTTTGGGAAGATCGTCCGTCAGTGGCCGGAGTCGTGTTCCCAAACCACCAGCCAGAAGCAGAGCCTGCATTTGGAATCCCTCCTTGTTGGATGTTTGTTAAAGAAGGATAACAAACATTTATTCATACATAATTATGATCATAAGATTCCCTTCCGTCAAGCTGCTATCCATGGAAAAATTGCAAAAAGTGCTTGGGCCATCGATTCTTTAACTTTTTGTCTGCGAACCTTTACATATGGCGCGTTGCACGTTATATTAATTGAGGAATGCGTGTACACTAAAATGACGGTAGACCATCGAGCGATATGATACGAAGAGAAGGCGCGCACATCTCATGAATGTCATATACATGGTATACGAAAAATGCCATCGTGCAGAATGTTACGTATGCGTCATAGGGGGGAAACAGGGTGGTCGAGGCTCAACAGAGTGCAGAAGGGAACCTTGGCCCAAAAAGTTGTTTTGAGTACGCATTCCATTTTCGCCAGCGCGCAGAACATACAGTCGCCGAAGCGCTTCATTTTCGAGGTGTGGCGGATCGAGATGTCTACAATATTACAGCGCCGTTTGAAGATGCCGGTCGCATGGTGATCGCCGGTCGTGTTGAGCGGCGGGATAGTGAACAATCCGAAGTGTATTTTTTTGCAGAAACTGATGGGATTTATGAGCCTCTACCCGACGCTCCAGTTTTGGCACTGCAAGATCCTTTTGTGACGCGCATCGGGGGCGAACTCATTTTTGGAGGGGTAGAGACGTTTATCCACCCCCGGGGAACCCCGCCCCGTTTTTTATGGTGGCGGACGATCCTTTTTCGTGGTGCTCATGTCACTGCGCTGCGCCCCTTTTTTGAAGGCCCCCAAGGCATGAAGGACTTGCGTGTGATTGAACTGCCAGACGGTTCCGTGGGCGTGTTTACACGGCCACAAGGCAAAAAAGGTGGGCGGGGAAAAATTGGCTTTACACGCATACCGAGCCTTGATCATTTGACCATCGACGTGATCGAAGAAGCCCCGCTTTTGGAAGGACTTTTCCTCGATGAAGATTGGGGTGGCGTCAATGATGCCTATGTGCTAGAAGACGGGACGATCGGCGTCTTGGGGCATATCGCTTGCTTTGATGATCGTGGCCATCGTAATTATTTTGCCTTAACGTTCCGTTTTGACCCAGACACATTGACGTACACCGATGTGCAAGTGATTGCTGAGCGCAACAATTTTCTTAAAGGTCCAGCCAAACGCGAAGATCTCGTCAATGTCGTTTTTCCCGGTGGGCTCGTGCGCATGGAAGGCGGCAAGGCCTACTTGTATGCAGGCGTGAGTGATGTAGGCGCGCAACGTCTATTGATACCCGATCCTTTTTCGCGTATCCCGTGCCAAAAAGCGTATCAACCATATCGTCAAGAAGCGTAAAACCGTAAGGTTTTCGGTTGGCACAGGTTGATGCATGCTTGACGGAGGCCTTGATAATGCCATCGAGCATGTGAACCGAGTGACTTCTGAGCGACCGATCGCGTCGATAAAGCAGATATTTTCAAGGCAGACACCTTAAAAGGAGAACAACGACGACATTATGGATGTATCTTTGTTTGATTACGATCTACCAGAAGAACGCATTGCCCAGTCGCCGCCAAAGGAGCGCGGTGCATCGCGGCTCATGGTTCTTTCTCGAAA
>JAVERJ010000148.1:0-5428 GCA_034007185.1 Candidatus Carbonibacillus sp.
GATTAAAACAAAGGAGACGATCACATAAAATGCGGTCAGTAAACCGAGTCCAAAGATGAGAGCAATCGGAATCGAACGCTCTGGACGTTTCACTTCTTCTACAACGGTCGTAACCCCATCAAAACCGGTATAGGCAAAAAACACCAGTGCGGCACCCGTTAATACACCTTGCCAGCCAAATGGTGTAAACGGTATATAATGTTCAGGTTGTATATGAAAGATGCCAACAGCGATAAAAAATAAAATAGCCCCAACCTTGGTCCATGTAAAAACAGCGTTAGCCCGTCCGCTTTGTTTAATGCCTGATAAAGCTATCCAAGCCACAAACAAAAGTCCAGCAATCGCTGGGACATTGATCACCCCACCGCTTAAAAGATCGCGCGTATAAGCAGGCGGAAGAACGATGCCAAGCGTCTTTAAAAGTTCAACCACATAGCCCGACCAACCCACAGCAACTGTACTTGTAATCACCGTAAATTCAAACAATAAATCCCAACCCACGATCCAAGCGATCACTTCTCCAAGGGCGATGTACGAATATGTATAAGCACTCCCAGCGACCGGAGCCATTGAAGCAAATTCGACATAGGCAAGTCCAACCGCGATGGTCACAAGACCGCTCAGTAAAAAAGAAACGATGACGCCCGGGCCAGCATGGAGCGCTGCAACTGTACCGGGTAGAATAAAAATGCCAGCACCAATCGTCGCCCCCAGAACGAAAAGCATTAAGGTGATCGGTGTGAGTTCCCGTTTTAATTGATACGTCTTTTCTTCAGCCAGTGCTTTGGCTTCTTCGATCGATTTTTTACGGAATAATACAGACAATAGGCATCCCTCGCTTTATGACACAAAATCATTGTCCACCGTTTTCACGTTCAGATGAGGCATAAAAGGAGCAAAGCCTATCGAGCATTCCGCCGCTTAAATAAGCATCATACTTAAGATAGGCTTTGCATTTGTTAGTTTCTAAATTGCTTTTATCGGACACCACGTTTTATAAAAAGCGATTGGACTTAATTCAAGGATACACCTTGGATGATCGCTTCAATACGTTCGATGGTTGGGTCATCCAAAATGATACCAGAAGCTTTTGCATTTTCTTCAATCTGTTCAACACGAGAGGCTCCGACGATCGCTGAAGCGACATTTTGTTGTCTGAGCACCCAGGCGAGCGCGAGTTGCGATGGTGTGATGCCCAAATCACGGGCCACTTCCGCCAAACGATCCACCGTCTGAAGCAATGTATCATCCATATAACGCTCGATCATCGGACGAACTTTCGGATCTGCTGCCCGCGATCCTTCAGGGATGGGCTGTCCTACTTTATACTTCCCTGTGAGCACACCTTGCGCCAACGGTGAGAAAACAACCTGAGCCAAGCCCTCTTTTTCAGATAGAGGGATAATCTCTTTTTCAATGTAACGGTTAAACATATTGTACACAGGCTGGTTCACAACAATTCGATCCAGTAATTTTTGATCTGCGATCGCCAATGCTTCGCGAATTTGCGCTGCTGACCATTCGCTCACCCCAACATATAAGACCTTCCCTTGGCGTACGAGATCATCAAAAGCGCGCAATGTTTCTTCAACCGGTGTATCCACATCGTAGCGATGGGCGTAGTAGATATCGACGTAATCAACACCTAGTCGTTTAAGACTGGCATGGGCTTGTTCCATAACGTGCTTACGGGAAAGCCCGCGATCATTGGGACCTTCTCCCATCGGCCAAAAGACTTTAGTAGCAAGAACATACGATTCCCGAGGGAACGATCGAAGTGCTTCCCCGACAACCTTTTCTGCTTCGCCTCTTGCATAAACATTTGCTGTATCAAAAAAATTGATGCCGAGTTCATAGGCGCGATGAATGGTCTTGACAGCTGTCTCTTTCTCGACTGTCGCACCATATGTAAGCCAGCTGCCAAGGCTGATTTCACTGACTTTTAAACCTGTCTTGCCAAGCTTGCGATAGCGCATGTTTTTTCCTCCCTTAAAGTTCTAACACTTTTAGTATAACATAGCGCTGCGGGAGCTACAATCAATTTTTTTCGGGTTTCGAAACTATTTTTTAACTCGCTTAAAAGTACGTTTTTTTACTTCTGCCTTGGGGAGAGTGTGAGCAAGTGCACGTGTGCGATAATCAAATATAAACGTGAGCTGCATTTTTATGATCGGATAGGCCAGATCACCAAACGGAGCTAACGGCAACGAAAAATGAACAGTGTCGCGCATCAATGTGCCACCGTTAACGGATTCAAAATAGTGTTCATGATGCCAGTGTCGATACGGGCCTTGTAGCTGTTCATCGACAAAACGGTAGGACGGTTCCCAGACGCTGATGAGCGTTTTCCATGAAAACGGTATGCCCATAATCTTGAGACGGTAAACAATTTGTGTCCCTTGTTGCATCGTTATGGGCAGCGGTGTGAGGATGCGAAAAGAAAGCCAGGGCGGGGTGATCGCTTCTAAATTAGTGGCTTCTGCAAAAAAAGGAAAAATATCTTGGATATCATACGGTAGAAATGTTTCCTGTTCGAGCCGATACACTTTTGTCACTTCCTTCAAAGATAAACGCTTTAAAAATAAGGTTTTGCAAAATAATAACCTTGAAAATGCGTATACCCCAATGACTTTAAAAAATGCCATTCTTCTTCTTTTTCAACACCTTCAGCGAGCGCGAAGGCCCCCATCGATTGCGCGATGTCAAGAATCGCTTTTGCAATCGTTTGATGTCGGAGGTGCTTATGAATATCGTTTACATAACTACGATCGAGCTTAATAAAGTCAGGTTCAAGGTATGCCAGTGCACGCAAACCGTTGTAACCTTCCCCCACATCGTCTAATGCAAAGCGAAAACCGTGATGCCGATAATACGTTAAAATGTTTTTTAAATGCTGCATATCTTTGATCTGGTCCGACTCCACGACTTCAAAAACAATTTTGTCTGGTGCAATTTTATAACGTCTCACCGCTTCGAGCGTGGACGACAAACAGTGCTCAGGTCGGTAAATCACAGTCGGAATAAAATTAATAAAAATAAGGCCATCTATATTTTGTGCTGTTTCCACAGCAGTAAGACGCGCCGCGCGGTCAAAGGCAAATAAACGATTGCGCGCCTTTGCTGCCTCGATTAAAGTCAGCGGGGCAATGTGTTGACCATCTTTTCCATATCCTCGAACGAGCATTTCGTGCCCCACGACTTCCTTTATAGCGTTATCATGTGTCACATAAATGGGTTGTTTTGCAAAACGAAACGATCTGTTTTCAATCATATCGTCAATCCATGCGTATTCACGTTGTGAGCGCCACCAGGTCAATGGTTTTAAGTGTAAGAGAGCTTCTTCTAACCGATGTTCATGCTGAGAGGCAGCATAAATATCTTTATGATCAAGATGATCATATGCATAATCTAAAAACTCCCAAAAATGTCCTTTGGTTAACTGATACACTTGGCTGAAGAGATGTTTGGCATCAAATCGCTCCACAAGGAGTTTCAAGAGTTGACCTTGAGAGGACACACCGGAGGGCGCATCAGAAGGATCCGTTTCTTGCGTGCGAATAACGAGCAGGAATAATTCTGACTCCGGTTGACATATCTCACAACGCATGGCTTGCTCTCCCCTGTATCATTGTATTTTACTATGTAAAATTTTACCACAGGGGTTTAAGAAAAACAAATAAGGTATCGTCCGTGACGATACCTTACATTAATATCAAATCCATATACTTATAAAATACTCCTTCCATCAAATCGTCGCTTGCTTTCGGCGACGCCGTGCTTCCCGTCGTTCTTTCTTAATGACTACAAGTTGTTCTTTTACAAAAGCAGATTTAAATCCGATCAGTTTGCGTTCCTTCATATCGTATAAGTGTAAATCAGAAAAGGCAATCTTAAAGGCATCTTTAAGCGTAACTGTCGGTGCGACTTGAACGAGGGGGACTTCATTTTGAACGCGTTCCAGCTCATAATTGGGAATCATCGGTGCCAGATGATGTATATGATGGAAACCGATGTTTCCTGTTAACCATTGCAAGATATGCGGTAATTGTAAATACGTACTGCCCTCCATCGCTGCTTTCAAATATTCCCAACGTGGATCATGGTCCCAATAGGCATCTTCAAATTGATGCTGCACATAAAACAAAAATATACCAAACATCGCTGCAAAATAAAGCGTTGGAAGATAGATGAAAAGCAGTGTCCACCACCCAAACGCCCAACCGATGCCGAGAAGCAATAAAAGAAGGCCTACATCCGTCGCATAGACACTGAACTGGATGTGTCGCTTATGGCTGCCAAAACCAAGCGGCAAACGGTAGCGGAGCATAAATTCATAGATCGGCCCGAGGACAAACAACACAAAAGGATGTCGATACAAACGGTACCTTAAACGTCCCCATGCCCCCATCGCAAGATATTCATCAACTGTAAGCGTCATGATATCCCCTACACCGCGCTTATCAAGATTGCCACTTGTAGCGTGATGTCTGGCGTGGGCATATTTCCATTGATGGTATGGGACAAGTGTTAAAACACCACTGATCGATCCAAACAAATCATTGGCCCAACGTACAGGAAAAAGACTACCATGACCAGCGTCATGTTGCAAAATAAACAGTCGTACAAGAAATAAACTGAGCAAAAGATCAAGTGGAAAAACAAGCCACCAAAATGTCGTTTTCAAGACCGTTGCTGCGACCCAAAAAATCCCAGCGATTGGAATGGCTACCGAGAAAATCTGCCCTAGACTTTTGCGAACATTTGCTCTGGCATACGGTTTTAATAAAGGTTGCCAGCCGTTTTGTTGTAAAGACACACATTCACACCCTATCCATTGATCTTCCTGTATATCCATATGGCCAGGTGGATGTGGTCTTTCTTTTTAATCTCACCTTTTTAGATATCAGGTACCTTTAGCATAGCGACAATACCATCGTGCGTCAATAGGGTTTTTGACCAATTCGTCATGTTTATTCGTAACGAATCTGAGCCGGTACGATAGCGCCATTGTATTTTTCTTCAATGTAGGTTTTAACATCATTACTCAGCAAAACATCTAGCAACGCTTGAATTCGAGGATCATCTTTATTATCGGGTCGTACCGTGAGGACATTGACATAAGGCGATTGTTTATCTTCCATAAAAATCGCATCTTTAACTGGATTTAAACCAGCTTGTAATGCAAAATTTGTATTGATCAATGCCAAGTCGACTTTTGGATCTTCTAAAGCCCTTGGCAGAAGTGGTGCATCCATTTGTAAAAACTGTAGATGTTTGGGGTTGTCTACGATATCTTGTAAGGTCGCTTCACTGCCTTTGCCTTCTTTAAGTTTAATGAGCCCTTCGCGCTCAAGAAGAAGCAGCATTCTTCCAACATTCGTCGGATCGTTGGTTACAGCAATTGTTGCTTTATCTGGCAGATCGCTTG
>JAVERJ010000149.1:0-5408 GCA_034007185.1 Candidatus Carbonibacillus sp.
GCTACAAGTAAAATATCACTTTTAAACGAATTGTATCCATCATTCCAAGCTAAGGCGCCGAGCCCTCCGCCAGCAACTACACCCGCCATCGCTGAATAACTGACAAGCCCTACAGCGGTGACCGTAATGCCGGCGATCATCCCCGGCATACTTTCTGGAAGGAGCACCTTCCAAATAATATCGATCGTTCGGGCGCCCATCGCTTGAGCCGCCTCGATCACACCCCAACTCACTTCACGCATGGATGATTCCACAAGTCTTGCAAAAAAAGGTGCTGACCCGGCAACAAGAGAAAAAATCGCAGCATTCGTGCCAAAGGATGTACCGATAAGTGCACGAGCAACAGGAATCATCCACAATATGAGAACGATATAAGGAACGGAGCGAAAAATGTTGACGATCGTCCCCAAGAGTTGATGCACGATGCGATGCGGCAACAGATGACCGGGACTGGTAAGAATTAAAAGTACCCCCAAAGGAAGACCTATGAGAACAGCAAACAACAAGGAAAATGATACCATATATAGCGTCTGCCATGTTGCTTCGAGAATACGGTCGCTGTAAGTTGCTACATTGGGAAACATCGGATTACACCTCCCCTTGCGTCTCGATGATCACACCAGCTTGTTCAAGATACTGGCGAGCGCTCTGAATATCGTCGATAAGACCAACGACTTCTACCGTCAGTGTTCCAAAAGGTGTGTCTTTCAACCGTTTGATCTCACCGCGTACGATGTTGATCGATACAGCATGATGACGAATAAGATCAGTGATAATCGGTTGTTCAGCGACGTCACCGACGAAAATGAGCCGCCATTGTCGACGGACGATCGATGATGCAGGTGTTGGATCGTTTTTGACGTCACTCAATGTCGTATCACTGGCAAGATCCGCATCTAAGGCTTCGGCAACAAAGCGTCGGGCGATTGCAGACTGCGGTTTGGCAAAAACATCACGAACATAACCGACTTCTTTGATGACGCCTTCATCGAGTACGGCAACGCGATCACATATTTTTTCAATGACACGCATTTCATGGGTGATCAACACAATGGTGATGCCAAACGTACGATTGATCGAAAGCAATAAATTCAAAATATCGTCTGTTGTTTTAGGATCGAGCGCACTGGTCGCTTCATCTGAAAGTAAAAGATCTGGTTCATTGGCAAGCGCTCGAGCAATCCCGACGCGCTGTTTTTCTCCGCCGGATAAGCGCGCCGGATAGGCATCTTGACGGTTCTCCAAGCCGACAATGCCCAGGAGTTCCCGAGCGCGCAAAAGGGCTCGGGCTCGAGGCCAACCTGCCAATTCTAATGGGAAGAGGACATTTTCAAGTGCTGTCCTCGACCATAGTAAGTTAAAATGCTGAAAGATCATACCAATCTTCATCCGTTTGCGGCGCAACGCCTCCCCTTGCAACGTCGCCATATTTACGCCGCCGACCCATACTTCCCCATCCGTTGGTTGTTCTAAGGCGTTGATCAAACGAATTAAGGTACTTTTTCCAGCGCCGCTAAAGCCGATGACGCCAAAAATCTCACCTTTTTGTATATCCAAGTCAATGCCTTTTAAGGCAGGAATCTCACGTTTTGTGCCACGATAATATACTTTTTTTACGTCTTTTAAACGAATCAATGGTTGTCGATCAACCATTAAGTTTTCCATACGCTTGATCACCTCTCCGCCATATCGCCCATCGTTGCCATAAACATCATAACGCCTTCCTGCAGACACGCAGAAAGGCGTTATGATGCGCACTTATCTGCCAGAATGTCGCAGCATTCTGCAGGAATTAGCACCTTGGCACATACCGTGCCGGTTGCCGGGTTTCATCGGGCCAGTCCCTCCACCGCTCTGGATAAGGCTATCCTATTCAATTAAGGCAATTTCCGCCTTGATATGTTCATGGCTTGCCGAACATTCCTGCTGTCAACACGTATGTTTTATCAAAAGCACGGCATCAGAAAAATATGTCTTAAGCATTACGAGCAGGATGAAACCATCATATCGACCTAACGTTAAAAAGTCAAGACTCATTTTTGCATAACATCTTCATTAACGCACGCGTCTTAATCTGGCGTGCCTTCAAACAGACCGATACGTTTTATAATGTGATGATATGCTTCCCAGGAAAAGCCAGTATCGATGGACGTCTCAGGCAGTGGCTCACCGTGCATGTTGGCGACTATCGATAATATCCATGAAACAAGATGCGGGTTATACGATAAATAAGCTCCAACCCACGGCAGTACAATGATCTGCCCATGGCCGTAGGAACGGACCCATCCAAAATAGCGCCAATTTGAATCGTATGCTGGCGGATGCTCATGGGCACTTTTACGATCGTAAAAAATTTTTCTTTTTAATATCTTGAGAAACGTTTCAGACGGTTGTTGAGCCAAACGACGTGACAGTCGTTCGGGAAAACTGATGGCTGAAGCAATTTCTCCAAACGGTTCACCCTTTTCCTCTGATCGTACGGACAAAAGGCAGTGTCGATACAGTTCACCGACGACCAACGGCGAAACAAAAGACGAGCGGACAGTTATCCAGCCACTTTTAACTGGGGCAATGAGTTCAGAACGCCCTTTAATCAAAGAAAGCCCCTCGATTTCTGAGACGTCTTGATCATCTCCAGCGTTTGGCAACACAGACCTTTCTGTCATGAGACACGAAGAAATGCCGCTCACTAAAAACACTGCCCCACGCTCGATTTGAGCATGAAGATCAAGGCGCAAACGATTTAATGATTGCACCAATTTGGACGGAATATGGGTAAAGCTGCTGCCAAGCAAAATGACGTCGTAAGACGTTTGAGGCCACGGCGCATCTTCATGCAAAGCATCCACGTGTACGGTCCAACCGTACTGTTTTCCTTGCCAAGCAAGTATGGTCGCACTCACATCATTGCCTGGGAATGGTAAAAGGTCAGGAAACAATTTTAAAATGTTTAGGTGCATCTTAAGAGTTCACCACAACAGGACGAGGTACGCGCCGTGTATTGGACATCGGTAGCGTTGTTAAATACTTACGATATTGAGCTAAAGCTGTATAGTTCACATAGAGATGGATGTTCTCCCCCAAGCAAACACGATCTGCCTGCACCTGGCCCATTTCTAAAGCATCAGAGCCCGCAAAGGGGGTGAGGCCTTCAAAAAGACGTTCTAAGGCCACAAGGGGCTCCGGCTCAACAGCGATTTTGTCTCTAGGAACACCTTGTACAAGTAAAGCTTGGGCCAGTTCAAAGGCGCGTGTACCAGAGAGAATGAGCCGATTTTGGGCCGTGGTGCGAAGGGTCGAATAGTCAATATCCCATAGCCAACTTCCCAAGACGCCATCCGATGGCGCGTCGTTTAAGGCGATGAGCAAGCGGTCGGGTGTGTCGTTTTCATTCAAAGATTGAAAAAGTGCATCAAACCCTGATTTATTTTTAACGAGTGTGACAGTTAGCGGTAACCCTTTATAAGCAAAAAACGTTGAGCGGCCTTCAACGGGCGTGAGCGTTTTTAAAGCCGATTCAATCTGTGAGGGGTGAATATTGAGCGCGAGTGCTGCACGTATAGCCAGTTCAGCATTTTCCAATTCAAAACGGCGTCGAAACGGCACATCGTAACGTACCCCTTGGAGTTCGATCCAACCTGCCACAGAATCGATGTTTCCCACCGGAGAGCGTCTTACATAAGGCGCTTCGTTAAACAACGCTTGCCATGGTTCTGTCTTTTGAGACAGAAGCAGTTGCGTTCCATAGCGTTCATATGCTTCTTGCATACGCTCTTTGAGGAGCATAATTAAACGACTCCCGTCATCAAAGCGTTCAATCTGATCAGGAGCAAAATTGGTTATTAGAACAAATCGAGGTTTAAGAACGTGAAGAAGCTTCGGTAAGTAACCTTCATCGACTTCTAAAACCGCAAGACGTCCCTGACCACGGCAAAGCGCTGTAACGAGACCAGCAGGTAGATTAGCCCCCTCATCATTGGTCGTGACATAACCATCGCGTGCTTTGACCATAGCAGCTAAAAGATGGGTTGTCGTCGTCTTGCCATTGGTTCCAGTGACAACAATAATTTCTTTACCTCGATGACAATAAGATAAGATGTCGGGATCTAAGGTAAGTCCGATAGCACCAGGAAACGCCGAAGCGGTGCGACGCAAAACATGCTTTCCTACGAAGTGTAGACCACGGACGAGTGTGGCCGTGGCTGAAGATCTGAGGGTGAACATCCATGTCAACCCCTTTTGTGTCAAAGAGTGATCTTTCACATATGTCGTATTATAACCGCTTAGGCATAATAGGCTTAGCCTGTATCACAATAACCTCTGTCTAACTCGAAGACGCTCTCAGATAACGGCATATCAAGAACAGACGTACAAAGACAGAAAGAAACGATTTTCGCCTTCATCATACGCATTTCTACCGTTCAGGACAAGACTTATTTTCGCATTATATTTTAGTTCTGTAAAGATAAAAGATCCAAGAGAGGATGCCCGCGTCGTTTGATGCGCCACGCATCGAGGCTTTCAAACGTATATCCTTGTCTACGGGCTTCGTCAATGATCATGCCTAAAGCTTCTGCATTATCTTTGGACACACTATGGAGAAGAATAACTGCTCCGGGATGAAATTGTTTAACAACCTGCTGATACGCATATTCCTTTCCCCGACTGACATCACGTTCCCAGTCTTTATAGGCGATGGACCAAAAGATCGTCTCCATCCCCATATCACGAACCATTTTTAACACGTGTTCGTTAAAAATACCTCTCGGTGGCCTAAAATAAACCGTTTCTTTCTGCTGCGTTATTTGTGCAATCGCCGAATTGACTTTTTCAATCTCCTGACGTATCCGATCGGCATTTAAAGTCGACATGTCTGGATGCGACCAGGAATGATTACCAATGATGTGGCCTTCCTGAACCATGCGTTTTAATAAGTCTGGTTGATCTTCAATATAATGCCCTGTCACAAAAAACGTTGCGCTGACATGTTTTTCTTTCAATACATCGAGAATAGCTGGTGTAAAGCCATTTTCGTACCCATTATCGAACGTAAGATAAAGGATTTTTTTTCCGCTATGGTCATAAAAAAGCGCATCATATGCCTGAACCAGATCAGCATAACCTTCTTCCGCAATCGACGGGGGATTCTCGTTTGTCGCTTTTTTAAAACCCCAATGGAAAGCTTTTTGTTGCGCTTGAACGACATCAACATCATGGTCGCCTTTTATCCACAAGGCCAGCATCAAAAAAAACAGAGCAAAGACGCGCATAAATTTCATTGTTTTCACCTCCATGTTTAGCATACCCACAATCGTTCATTTCAACGACAAACACATGTTTACATACGAGCAAAAAAAATGGTATGATGTGTAAAAAAGGGGATGATGGCTTTGCTCCAGCCGATTACC
>JAVERJ010000150.1:0-5382 GCA_034007185.1 Candidatus Carbonibacillus sp.
CGCTCATATACAGCGCCTTGTTAGAAGCAAAAGCAGGTGAACATGCAGCACGGATGACAGCGATGGGTGCAGCGACGGATGCGGCAAGCGAAATGATTCAGACGTACACGCTTGAACTCAACCGCGCCAGACAGGCTGCGATTACTCAAGAAATATCAGAAATCGTGGCAGGTGCCAACGCATTATCTTAAATAACATGATTGCTGTATCATTCGTGGACAAAGCGAAGGAGGTTAGCATGAATACAGGACGTGTAATTCAAGTGATGGGTCCGGTTGTGGACGTCGCCTTTGACGATGGTGCGTTACCTGAAATATTAAATGCCCTGCACATTCAAGAAGATGGAAAAGAAACAAGCGTCCCAATCGATCTGACATTAGAGGTAGCCTCGCATCTCGGTGATAATGTCGTGCGCTGTATTGCAATGAGCTCTACCGATGGTCTCGTGCGCGGCATGAAAGCAGTGGATACAGGTCGACCCATTTCGGTTCCAGTAGGGCCTCAAGTGCTTGGACGCTTGTTTAATGTTTTAGGTCGAGAAATCGATGAAAAAGACCCCGTCCAACCGCTCGATCGACGGCCCATTCATCGACCAGCGCCCAAATTTGAAGAACTCTCGACCTCAGATGAAATTTTAGAGACGGGGATTAAAGTCATCGATCTATTGACCCCGTATGCCAAGGGCGGTAAAATCGGTCTCTTCGGGGGTGCCGGGGTTGGCAAGACGGTTCTGATTCAGGAACTCATCAACAACATTGCCCTCCAGCACGGGGGATATTCGATGTTTGCTGGCGTCGGCGAACGTACCCGGGAAGGCAATGATTTGTATCACGAAATGATCTCAGCCGGTGTTATGGACAAGACGGCGATGGTCTTTGGACAGATGAATGAACCACCCGGTGCACGCTTGAGAGTCGCGCTGGCTGCCCTGACCATGGCTGAATATTTCCGTGACGATGAAGGCCGTGACGTGCTGCTTTTCATCGATAATATTTTCCGATTCACCCAGGCCGGTTCCGAAGTGAGTGCGCTTCTAGGACGTATGCCTTCTGCCGTCGGATACCAGCCGACGCTCGCAACCGAAATGGGCCAACTACAAGAGCGCATCGTCTCTACGAAAAAAGGGTCAATTACGTCCATTCAAGCGATTTATGTCCCTGCTGACGACTATACGGATCCGGCACCAGCGACGACATTTGCCCATTTGGATGCGACGACCAACTTGGAACGTAAAATTGCAGAAAAAGCTATCTTCCCTGCTGTGGATCCGTTGGCCTCGACATCACGCTTGCTCGATCCCAATATCGTTGGTGAAGAACATTACCGGGTCGCCCGCGGGGTGCAACAAATATTACAACGGTATAAAGAACTTCAAGACATCATCGCCATTCTCGGCATGGATGAGCTTTCAGATGAAGATAAACTCATCGTGCACCGCGCGCGTCGCATCGAGCGTTTTCTGTCCCAACCGATGTTCGTGGCCCAACAATTTACCGGTCTAGAAGGAAAATACGTTCCGGTGAGTGAGACCGTCCGCAGCTTTAGAGAAATTTTAGAAGGCCGTCACGATGATCTGCCCGAGCAAGCTTTCTACATGGTCGGAACAATCGATGAAGCGGTAGAAAAAGCGAAAAAGATGTAAATAAACTGCGCTGAGTGCACTGTTCCAAAGAAGGACCTCAGAGGAGGTGAGCGCCTGCTCTCGTCTCCCCAGACGAACATGCAGGGAACATATGAGCACGTATCGACTCGCGATTGTAACGCCTGAACGTAAAGTGTTTGATGGGGAAGTGCAATTCTTAAGTGTACGCGGGACAGAAGGGGATCTCGGAATTGCCAAAGATCACATCCCACTTGTGACCATGCTTGATATCCATCCAGCCAAACTTGTTTTTCCAGATGGAACCATAAAAAGAGTTGCCGTAAGTGGCGGTTTTCTGGAAGTAAGTCCTCAGGAAGTGACCATTCTTGCTGAAGCAGCAGAGCTCCCTGAAGAAATCGACGTCGATCGAGCGTTACGGGCGAAAGAAAAAGCTGAAGAAGCGCTCCGTAAAACGAGAGAACGGGAGTTTTTAATGGCGCAATATGCATTAAGGCGTGCGCTCATGCGATTGGATGTTGCTGAAGATCGTAGAGATTCATACATGTGATTAAAGATTTGATATTGATTAAAAGCATAAAACCGTTACCATACTTTTGTAGCATCATACGAAAGGGATAGGTAACGGTTTTATGATCGCCCTAATATGTGAATATAATAACATATTCGTCTATTATGTCATATCCTCAACCGTTAGACACAGTCTTGGAACGGTGATATAATACGGGTGACGGAACCAAATGTTTCATTTGGAGGGTGTATGTGAATGTCGTCACTTTATGTTAACAATTATTTGGTTGTGGTCATTTTCATCTTATTGGGCATCGGTTTACCTGTAGTCGCCTTTTTCTTAAATCGACTGCTTGCACCGTATCATCCTTACAGAGATAAAGATGAAACGTATGAAAGCGGCGCAGAAACGATAGGTACGAGTTGGGTGCGTTTTAGAGTGCAATACTATATGTTTGCTCTCCTTTTTATTATATTTGATGTGGAAACCATTTTTTTACTGCCCTTGGTGGTCGCTTTTGATATGTTACCGATGTTTGCTGCTTTTGAATTGCTTCTGTTTGTCGTTATTTTAGGTATCGGATTGGTATATGCGTGGAGAAAGAAGGTGTTAGAATGGAAATGAATTCGCAACATACAATGTTGACCTTGCGCGATCTCGGATTAGAAGGTATCAGCGAACAAGAACTCAAGGAGATTGAAAAAAACGTTCTTTTTTCAACGTTTGATCAGATCAAAGCTTGGGCGCGCTCCAATTCAATGTGGCCGCTCACCTTTGGACTGGCGTGCTGTGCAATTGAAATGATGGCGACAAGCGGGGCAGATTTTGACGCGGACCGTTTTGGTGTCTTTTTCAGAAACTCCCCGCGGCAGGCCGATCTCATGATCGTCAGCGGTACAGTCACCAAAAAAATGGCGCCGCTTCTACGACGGTTGTATGATCAGATGGCAGAACCGCGCTGGGTGATTGCCATGGGGAGCTGCGCGACGGCAGGCGGACCGTATATCCGCTCTTACAGTGTGGTCAAAGGGGTGGACCAGGTCGTACCGGTCGACGTCTATATACCGGGCTGCCCGCCTTCGCCTGTCGCGCTTATATACGGCATTAACAAACTGCAGGCGAAGATACGATACGAAGCGAAGCATGGAAAGTTGGTGAGTCTCCATGGCTAAGGCGCCTGATCAAAACCGTGAAGCGTCAAAAGCTGATGAACATCACACCGAAGCACACCACACGCCAGAGGGCGCGAACGATCCGGAGGCAGAGCGTCTCAAAGAGGCGGAGCGATTTCGGGATGAGATTGTAACATGGTTACAAGAACGCTTTGGAGAGGCGATCATCGTTGAGGCGAATGTGCAAAAAGGGATGTATCTGGCGCCGATGTTGGTCATCCAAAGCGACATGATCGCAGAAGTGGCCCGTTTTCTAAAAGACGATCCGCGTACCCGGTTTGATTTTCTCAATGATTTACATGGCATTGATATGAAAGAGACACTGGATGTTTTTTATTTTCTGCAGTCTTTTACAACAGGTCGTTTTCTAGCCCTGAAGGTTAAAGTCAACCATGCGTCACCACACATACCATCGGTGACACCCATCTGGCCCTCGGCGGATTGGCAAGAGCGCGAAGCATACGACCTTTTAGGCATCATCTTTGACGGACATCCTAACTTAAGGCGTATTTTGTTGACAGATGAATGGGAAGGTCACCCTTTACGTAAAGATTATGTGCCATATGACGAGGGGGTATGACCATGATACGGACAGAAGAAATGCTGCTAAACGTTGGGCCTCAGCATCCGAGTACGCATGGCGTCTTTCGTTTATTGGTAAAATTAGACGGAGAAACGATCGTCGATGCCATCCCTATGATCGGGTACTTACATCGTGGTACAGAAAAACTGGCTGAAGATCTGACCTATACGCAAATCATACCTTATACCGACCGGATGGATTATTTATCCGCAATGATTGGTAATTATTCTGTCGTCCATGCGGTTGAGACGCTGATGGAGATAACGATCCCCGAACGGGCCGAATATTTGCGAGTGATTGCTATGGAGCTCAATCGTATTGCTTCCCATCTGGTCTGGTTTGGAACGTATCTTCTCGACCTTGGAGCGATTACGCCTTTCCTTTACGCTTTCCGAGAACGCGAAAAAATACTTCGCTTGTTCGCTGAGCTTTCCGGAGCCAGGCTTACGTACAACTATATGCGTATCGGTGGCGTCAAGTGGGATATACCGGATGAAGGTTGGCTCGATCGCCTGCAAGCGTTCGTTGATGCCTTTGAAGGGGCTCTTGCTGAATTTCATGAGTTGGTCACCGGCAATGAGATTGTAAAAGCGCGGTTAAAAGGGGTTGGGGCATACGATCGGGAGACGGCCATTGCCTATGGGCTCACCGGTGTCAACCTGCGGTGTACAGGTGTTCCGTATGATGTACGTAAGGTGAAACCTTACTCGATCTACGATCGCTTTGATTTTGAAGTACCGACGCGTACAGAAGGCGATTTGTGGGCGCGTTACGAACTGCGCATGGAAGAAATGAACCAGTCACGACGCATTTTAAAGCAGGCCTTACAACAATTCCCTTCCAAAGGACCCATTGTCGCCAAACTGCCGAAGCTTATTCGACCGCCCGCCGGTGAAGCATACGTATCGGTGGAAATGCCGCGCGGTGAACAAGGGGTGTATGTCTACAGTGAAGGCAAGCCTCAACCTTATCGGCTTCATTTTCGACGGCCTTCATTTGTTAACTTACAGATTTTACCCAAACTGCTGATTGGAGAAAGCGTCTCGAATATGGTGGCGATCCTGGGCGGGATCGACATTGTCCTGGGGGAGGTGGATGGATAAGATGCGTGATTGGTTACAGGGCTCGCTTTCGGGTGAACAATGGCTTATGATCATCTTGGCCAGCATTGTATTGTTGCTATTCGTTCTCTTTTTTGTCACGTATGCCATCTATTTTCAACGAAAATTATTAGGTTGGATGCAAGGGCGTCTCGGACCGAATCGGGTCGGACCGTTTGGGCTCTTGCAAACGGTCGCCGATACACTGAAGCTGTTATTGAAAGAACCGATCACCCCTGATCATGTCGATAAACCGCTCTTTCTTCTAGCGCCTATCGTCGCCTTTGCCCCCGCCTTTATCGTGTTAGCGGTTATTCCTTTTACACAAAGCGTGACGTTTACAGACTTAAGTGTAGGGTTTCTCTTTTATGTGGCGATTGCCTCGATTTCTACATTAGGGGTCATCATGGGGGGCT
>JAVERJ010000151.1:0-5341 GCA_034007185.1 Candidatus Carbonibacillus sp.
CTTTTGCATGATCCAACCAAACGCTTTTTATCCTTCTGGCCGTTACTTTTGATCGCCATCGGCGTTTTCTTGCTGCTCGATCGGAGAGGCGCTCCCGCTTCTGTCAAACGTCGCCGACGCTAGACGGATGAGTTCAAAGACATGTTCCCTGCCGTACCGTGTTTTAGCCGAGATAAGATGCGGGCCCAGTTCACTCGGTACGTCCGGCAATTGAAAGGCAGCGCGGATCATACGAACGTTCTGTTCGATTTCCCTTTTTTTAAGCTTATCGTGTTTGGTAGCGATAATACGGTACGGTATGGCGTAAGCACGAAGGTACGCTTCTACTTCTAGATCATCTTGACTTGGTGCGTGACGCGCATCGACCAGTAAAAACACAAGTTTGACAGCAGGGCGCTTTAAAAGTGTGCTTTCGATCATTTTCAAAAAATCACGCCGCATGGTCTGTGAAACGCTGGCATAACCGTATCCCGGGAGATCGATGAGGACAAAAGGATCCATCGCCTTGGGGACAAGACGATAAAAATTAATGAGACGCGTTTTGCCTGGGGTATTGGAAGTGCGAGCAAGTGCATGGCGCATGGCCAACATATTGATAAATGATGATTTACCAACATTTGAACGACCGACCAAGGCGATTTCTAGTAGGCCGCTTTCTGGCACGTCGTTGGCACGGACAGCACTCGTTAAGAAGGTCGCCTCTTTGATGATCGTTTCCTTAGCGTTTGGCTGATCATGATGGGAAAAACGATAATGCGTCATCACGCCTCTACCAACGCCTCCTTTAACACTTCATCCATATGGCGAACGCGAATAAAGGTCAGTGCTTGGCGGACCGTATCTGGAATATCTTCAAGATCCTTGGCGTTTTCTTCGGGGATAATGATCCGTTTTAATCCGGCGCGGTGAGCTGCTAAGCTTTTTTCTTTGAGACCCCCTATGGGAAGAACGCGTCCGCGAAGCGTGATCTCACCTGTCATGCCCGTATCTGCTCGCACCTTCCGTCCTGTCAACGCCGAAATGAGCGCCGTTGCCATCGTAATCCCTGCTGACGGTCCGTCTTTCGGAATCGCCCCTTCTGGAATATGGATATGGATGTCAAGCTTTTCCTGAAAATCTTTAGGGATCTCTAGCGTTTGAGCGCGGGAACGGATATAACTTAATGCAGCTTGCGCAGACTCACGCATGACCTCACCCAATTGTCCTGTCAAAAGAAGTTTCCCGGAACCAGGAAAAACGGTCGCTTCAATGGTCAGAATATCTCCCCCGACTTCCGTCCAAGCCAGACCGGTTGCCACACCACTTTCTGCTTCCGCTTCTCGAACACCGTAGCGGTATCGAGGTTTACCTAAAAAAGTTTCTACCGCACGCGGTGTGAGAACAACCCGCTTGCGCTCGCCACTCACAATCAGGCGGGCAGCTTTTCTAAGAAGGCGCGCCATCTCTCGGTCCAGACTGCGCACACCAGCTTCCCGCGTATATTCTCGAATCAGTTTCAGAAGCGATGCTTCTGAGATTTGAATTTGACTTTTCGTAAGCCCGTGCGCCGCAAGCTGTTTCGGATAAAGATATTGACGGGCGATGGCGAGCTTTTCTAACTCCGTGTAGCCCGATAAGGTGATGACTTCCATGCGATCCATGAGGGGCCGTGGAATCGTATGCAGCGTATTGGCGGTTGCGATAAAAAGCACTTCTGAAAGATCGAATGGCTCTTCAATATAATGATCGGAAAATGTATGATTTTGTTCGGGATCGAGCACTTCAAGAAGTGCACTGGCTGGATCACCACGAAAATCGGACGCCATTTTATCGATTTCATCAAGGAGCATGACAGGGTTTTTGCTTCCTGCCTTTTTAAGGCCTTGAATGATGCGCCCGGGCATGGCCCCCACATATGTCCGCCGATGTCCGCGTATTTCCGCCTCATCACGTACACCACCGAGGCTGATACGGACAAAACGCCGTCCAAGCGCACGGGCAATCGAGCGACCAAGCGATGTTTTTCCCACACCTGGCGGACCGACGAGTAACAACAGCGGCCCTTTCATCTTTGGAACCAGGGCGCGGACGGCAAGAAATTCTAAGATCCGCTCTTTCACTTTTTCTAAACCATAATGATCTTCATTTAAGATGCGTTCAGCGTCTCTTAAATCATAATGATCTTCTGTCCGCACGTCCCAGGGAAGATCGAGGAGCCAATCAATATATGTGCGAATCACACCGCCTTCTTGGGCCATCTGTGGCAGCCGTTCCAATCGCTCTAACTCTTTTTCGATTTTTTCACGAACGTGCTCGGGTAATTCCCGCTCTGCTAGATGTTCTCGAAGCTCTTCAATCTCACCCATTCGTCCATCGCGTTCACCGAGCTCGCGTTGAATGGCTTTCATCTGTTCTCGCAAATAATATTCGCGCTGTGTCCGCTCCATCTGTTTTTTGACACGTTGATGAATGCGGCGCTCAAGTTCTAATACTTCTTGCTCGTTATTTAAAAAGTTAAGGAGCTTATCCAACCGTTCCTTCACATTGATTTCTTCCAACAGCGCCTGCCGATCTTCAATTTTTAAAGGCAAATGTGAAGCGATCACATCAGCAAGACGACCTGGATCAGCAATATCGCTGATGCTGGCAAACGTCTCTGGAGAAATTTTTTTCGACATCCGTATATACTGTTCAAATTGATTCAATAGAAGCCGCATGAGCGCTTCGCTTTCGGTATCATGCATGGCTTCATCTTGAAGCGGCTCATACTCAACTTCATAATACGGATCAACCTTAACATACGTCTTTATTTTGACACGGGCTTCTCCTTCAATCAAAATACGCACCGTTCCATTGGGCAACCTTAACATATGCTTAATCAAAGACAACGTGCCAACATCATAAATATCTTCAGGGGACGGCGCATCTTCTTGGCTATCTTTTTGGGAAGATAGAATCAGACGACTCCCGCTAACCATAGCTTCTTCCAATGCGGCAACGGAGCGGTCGCGTCCAACATCCAGGTGGATGACCATCGACGGATAGACGAGAAGACCGCGAAGCGGTAAGAGGGGAAGGCGCGCGGGATAAGCTTCTTGCGTGTGTTCCGTCTCTATAGGCTTTCCTTTTTCTTTTTTCTCTGTATAGGGACGTTCTGCCATGTTAACACCTCCGTCCCTACATTCTAGACGTAGACCCCAAAAAGTGCAAGCGCCTCAAAGTTGAGGCAAAACTTCGTTTAAATGAAATGCTAAGCTTGGTCAGAAAGTGTTTGGTCAAGGGCCAAGGTCGAACCATCGAGGGCAGGCTTGACCCATTCTCCTTTGTACCGATCGACCGGTGTGTCAACAACGTTTGCTTCTCCTAAAAATGCTGCATTCAATACATCTTCGACGGTGCGGCAAGGGATAATCTCAATGTCCTTGAGTTCCTTAAACACCTCTTGCATAGTCTCCTGTGGAATAAGGACCCGTCGGTAACCGGCTTCTCGAGCTGCCTCAATCTTAATGCGCACCCCGCCGACCGGATGCACCATCCCGTCGATGCCAACTTCACCGGTCATGGCCAGACGATGATCCGGAAAACACCCAGTCATCGCTGAGTACAAGGCTGTAAGGAGCGCCACGCCAGCTGAAGGCCCATCGACCGGCATCCCTCCGGGAATATTCACGGCAAGATCGTATGCCTCGGGATCCAATCCAAGCCCTTTTAAGACCATTAAAACATTTTCTAAGGAACTTTTCGCAAGCGACGTACGGCGCATGCTCCGCGATGACGTATGAAGGCGTTCTTCTTCAATCATACCGCTTATCGTAAGTTTCCCACCACGCCGAGATGGTCGTGGATAAGCGCGTGCCTCGATGGCGATGACCGCCCCCATATTGGCGCCTACGACGGCGAGTCCTGCGACTTTACCGAGTGCAGGTTTTGATAAACGAAATTGCGGAGGACGCGGAACAAGACGACTCGTCTCCACCACCCACTCTAGATCTGCTCGCCTAATTTCTCGTCGCCTTTCGCTCAGTGCCAGACTGCCAGCGAGTTGGATGGCACCCACCACCTGTCGGCCGTTCGTGGCAAAACGTGCGATGTACGCACTCGCACCGTGTTCGGCTTTGAGTCCTAGACGGTTGATGGCGCCCTCGGCAATGCGCACCATCTCCTTTTCGGCAAGCGGTCGGAAAAAAATCTCCACACAGCGCGATCGAAGCGCCGGAGGCAGTTCTTCTGGTTGACGGGTCGTCGCTCCAATCAATCGAAAATCGGCTGGCAAGCCATTTTGAAAAATATCATGAATATGGGGCGGTATGCCAGGATGATCCGGATGATAATAAGCGCTTTCAAAGAAAACAGCACGTTCTTCTAACACTTTCAATAACTTATTCATTTGAATCGGATGAAGTTCACCGATTTCATCGATAAATAAAATACCACCATGCGCTCGGGACACAGCGCCTGGCTTTGGTTGTGGCACGCCAGCCTGACCAAGGGCACCTGCCCCTTGATAGATGGGATCGTGCACAGAACCGATCAGCGGATCGGCAATCCCCCGTTCATCAAAACGCGCTGTGGTGGCATCCAGTTCAATGAACGGTGCATCAGGTTTAAAGGGCGACAATGGATTTTTTTTCGCTTCTTCCAAAACGATACGAGCCGCTGCCGTCTTGCCAACACCCGGTGGTCCATAAATGATGACGTGTTGCGGATGGGCACCCGTCAGGGCCGCTCGAAGTGCTTTAATGCCTTCTTCCTGACCAATAATTTCTTCCATCCGTCGTGGACGGGCTTTTTCCGTTAAAGGTTCACTGAGACGAATCGTGCGCATCTTTTGAATCTGTTCAAGCTCGCGACCGTTTGAATGCTCATGCACGCGGGACGTTTTTTGCATACGCCTTAACAAATGCCAAAAATACAAGCCAATCACAACACCGACGACGATTTGTAACAAAACGAGTATGACCTGAATGTAAACCATGCATACGCCTCCCTAAGCTCATACTGCTTTACGTCTTTAACAGTATGGTCGAAAAGCGTTTGCGATAATCAAAAAAAATACACCGGATTACATAATACCGGTGTCATGCTAACAGCATTTAAGCGCATGCATAGGGCCATCGTTTTTTCAGGTAACAACTTTTCAGGTAATAACCATTCGATTACGCGTTTAAGCACTTTCTTCTCGTTTTTCATTGAGGATGCGCCCATCAAAACTGTATAAGCGCGGTTTCAGTCGATTGACAACCGTCTCCTCATCAACGACGCAACGGGCCACATCTTCTCGAGACGGGATTTCATACATTACATCGAGCATAATTTCTTCCAAAATCGACCGAAGTCCACGAGCACCCGTCTCACGGCGAAT
>JAVERJ010000152.1:0-5336 GCA_034007185.1 Candidatus Carbonibacillus sp.
GCCTGGTAACAGCGGGTTTTGCCATAGATCGCGCCCTTTGGACTGGCCAAACAACCAAGCGGTATAGATGACAACCAACACGCCAAAGATAAGCCCAGGCCAGAGGAGTGCATCCACCAAGTTTGACATGTTGAGCAAGCCGCCGATAAAGAGAAGCGCTAAGATCAGAGCATAGACCGTTATGATCACCGCCCCGCGGACCAGCCAAGAACGCCATTGCGGGCGGGTAAACAGGCGATAAAAACGCATCGGTTTTTCCAAGTCGAAAATTAAGATGAGCCCAGTAAGACCAAGAAACACGCCACCGAGAACAGCCGTTATCACCGCCCAGAGTTGATCCAATGAAGCACCCAAAAGCTGTAACAGTCCATACATCATAAAGGCGCCACCAGATAATGATTTGGTCCAGGTATATAGAGAAACTCTCCAGTCCCAAGGTGCTTTATGAGGGACTTCATAAGCGACGCGCGCATTTTTAAACGATTTCACACCAGGAATATCGTGTTCGGCTTGAACGGGATAGCCTTCTTTTTGTTCAGACCACATATGCATCCCCGTATACGTACCAACCGACGGATTAAGTGTTACTTCATGTGCACCGATATAAAATACTTTGGGCGATGTGCCTTTTTCAGGTTTTCTCACTTCTGCTTTGTTGCGAGCGATCAGTTGTGATACTTCACTCGTTGGATCATTTAAATCCCCGACGATGATCGCTTCTGCTGGACAGACGACAACACACGCTGGTTCTAACCCTTGATCAATTCGATGCGCACAGAAATTACATTTTTCAACGCTGTGCGTATCGGGATTGATATTGATGGCATCATACGGACAGGCTGCCATGCACGCTTTACAACCAATACATGCTTCGCGGTCAAAATCAACAATGCCATCTGGACGGATAAACATCGCCGTGACCGGGCACACCGGGACACACGGCGCATCGGTACATTGATTACAGCGGTCAATTTGAAAATAACGGTTCACATCAGGATAACTTCCCACTTCCACAGCTTTGACAAACGTGCGGTTGATCCCAAGCGGTACTTCATGTTCAGATTTACACGCTGTGGAACAAGCGTGACAACCAATGCACTTATTTTGATCCAACACTTTCCCCCAGCGCACGCCCTGAGCGGGTGGCGTTAAAACGGTTTCATAAGTCTCCAGCACAAAACTCCCTCCTTTGATGCTCGTCTGTCTTTTTCTAAAATAGTTACTGCTAGGGTCATATGAGGCGTTAACAAATTAACAATTTGTTAACATTTTTTAATTAAGTTCATTATAAACGGTTTAAACGTGTATGAGTTATGCGTGTTTCGCATAGGGTATAACTGACTTTAGGATGGCCTTCACGTCTTACGCTTGAAGACCATCCATGCTTAAAATAGAAAGATGATCGTGATCTTCCGCAGGATGCTGGGGTGCGATACTTGCTGATACGACGACGGGTAAAATACGTTGAACAATATTTTCATCTAAAATAAAATCGATCAGTTCTTTAACATGAGGCATGATGAGTCGACGTGCTGGTCGAACGAGATAAAGCGGACGCTGTATACTTAAATCTTGCAAGGGAATGGCTTTTAACATATTGTGGATGGTATCTCGAGCCACAATCGTCGCTGATAAAAAGGCAATGCCGAGTCCGGCTTCAACGGCGCTTTTGATGGCCTGTGTTGAATCAAATGAAAGCGTATGAATAAACGGCCAAATATGTTTTTCCTCTAGGTGTGATTGGACGATTTTTCGCGTTCCGGAGCCTTCTTCGCGGACAATTAAGGTCTCCCCTTCTAAGTCTTTGAGGTGGACATGCGCTTTTTGGGTAAGGGGGTGATCGGGGCGGGCCACGAGCAAAAGTTCATCAACAGCATAAATATCGACAAGCAGACGATCATCTTGATCGAGCGCACCTTCGACAAACGCCATATCCAGTTCATGTCCATAAAGCGCTTCAACAATTTTTTCAGTATTGTCAATATGAACAGCATATGAAAACCATGAAAACCGCGCTTTGGCCTCGGCCAAAAAATAAGGTAACCAATACTCACCAATCGTACGCGTTGCCCCAATTTTAACGGGTTCTGGAGATGATTTTAAAAATGATTGAAATGCCTCCAATGCCCGCCGATGGTCAGCGATGATCGCCTTTAAATATGGATACAGAAAATGTCCGTACGTGTTGAGCTTGAGCCCTTGTTCATGACGATCAAACAAAGGGGCGCCATAGGCGGCTTCGAGCGCTTGAATATGTCTGGTCACGGCCGGTTGGCTGACATAAGCTTGACGCGCCGCTTCACTCACGCTCCCATGTTCGGCGACGAGACAAAATAATTCAATGCTTAAAAGATTCATCCGTTCGTCTCCTTTCCAGACCGGATGCGATTACTTAGAAGTTCGAGCGTTTGGATAGGTGTGTACAATCCGTTCGCCACCCGGCAATACCCAACCCAAGGCGCGGCCTATATAAAACCATATACCAACCATCAGCGCTGAAAAAAGAGCGAATAAAACAAGCGTTGTATATAAGGCTTGATCAATCAAACCGTATTGATAAGCGATGGCAGCCACAACAACGCCCGGGATCCCGCGTTCACTAAAGACGATGGCATAATGAAGACTATCGCGGAGCGATTGACGCATCAGAAATTTACTACCTAAAAACACGAATAAGCCTTGTATGGTCAGCGCAAACATCATGTAAAACAACCAAAGGCGCCATGTAAAACCTTCACCAAATGTTAACTGATAGCCGGCGCTCACAAAAAACAAAGGCGCCAACCAACTACGGGTAAAAGGCGAAATGGCTTGTTTAAACATCTGAATGTTTTGTTCCGGTAAAAAAATACGGGCGGTCACGCCGATCAACAGTGGTACAAAAAACCCCTCGACCTTCCACTGGTACGACCAAGCCGATAAGAAAAATAAAAGGAGCAGCAAAACGCAAAATGGTACATATGTCCTTCGAAAAAGTGTTAAGCGCAGAACAAGCCAAGTGATGATAAAGGCAAAAGTCATGACCATCAATGTGATCAGAATGGGTTTTAAAAGTTCCCATCCCGCCATGGCGATCCATGGCGTTCCCCCCCACGTCGCAGAAAAAGACTGACTTCCCCAAGCAAGCGCGACACTCAGTGCCCCCCACAACAAAAGATCATGGAAGGAAGCCACACTGATCACGGTTTGCGCAAAACGTGTATGGGTTATGTTTAAATCTTGAAAAAGTTTGGCTAAAATGGGCACGGCCGTAATCGCTACAGATATAGAAAGAATTAGACGAAACGCTTCGAAATGATGAGATGAACCAACATGGTGGATGAGCGGCGTCCATGGCAAAAGGACATAAACCGTGATAAACGCAGGCATTGTTGTGATCATGATCAGTGTAAAAAAATGACCAGAACGAACAAGATGAGACGGTTTTTCGAATTCTAGACCGGTATCCAACATTAAAAATAAAAGTCCAAGGGTGGCTAAAAAACCGAGAATGGGAGCTTCAGAAGAAGGAAGATAGGCATTCCAAGTATCGTTCAACCATAACCCTAAAACATGAGGACCGATCAGAAAGCCAGCCATCACTTCTCCCATCACACGTGGCATCCATATTTTCTCTGCCATCGTTCCAAACAGTCGAGCTACAAATAAAAATATGCTCAGTGAAAAAAGCGTTTGGACCAAGACACTTGGAACCAATCCAAACATGTGTGATCATCTCTCTCCCTCAATGACTTTTCTCTGGCACATGATGTGTTTATAGGCTATACACAATCGGCATTCGACAAAATCATGCGACCGTGGTACATTTAAAAAAGAGAGAGAGAGGCCGGCAAGCCCCCACTTGCCGGCATGATCTAAGATGGATCCGATGCATCTTTGGAGATGGACGAATGACGAGATGAAGCACATAACGCTTTATCCTTTGCGTACAACAAAAATATATTCGCCATCTCCTTCCACAACTTCTTCCAGAGTGTGTCGAGTTTGCTGAACCCATGCCGGAACATCTTTCAAAGAACCGCGATCAGTCGCTTTTAACACCATGATTTGACCGGATTGAAGCGTATCAATTCCCTTTTTCGCCCGCACGACCGGCATCGGACATCCGAGTCCGCTCGCATCAACAACGAGATCTGCTTGAGCAACGATCTCTTGAACATTCATGACGTTTCACCACCCTTGATTTTTTATCAGTTAAGGAACATGGATCCATGTTGACTGACTTCAAACTTAAAAATTCAATGTTACTTGCGCTTCCATGGCATAATCGAGAAACGTAGCAGCACCCGCAAATTCAACACCGTCAATAAAATCATCCGCTTTCCAACCAAGCGCATCCACAGTCATTTGACAGGCGATAAGACGGATGCCGCTTTCTTTTGCTGCTTGGATCAATTGATCGATCGGCGGTACATTCGTGCGGGCAAAGCCTTCAGCCATCGGCTCATTTTCGGGCTTTAGTTTGAGCATGGATGGTCCTTGTTTATGAACAATAGGCAACCCTTCAAATGTGAAAAAGATTGCGACTTCGGCATCCATTGCAGCGCCTGCAAGCGCGATATTGAATGTTTTGTAGGCAGTCTCTAAGCCGCCACCAGAGGCGATAATCGCTACGCGTTTTGCCATATAAAAACCTCCTTGTATTTTCATCCATGGATCATCCATACAAGCATCGATACTTTTGCTCGCCTTTAAGCTGTGGCGTGATGGACAGCACAGCGGTTTGGACCGATCTCTAACTCTACTTCTTCTTCAGGGGTGACAGACAGTTTTCCGACATTGATGGCGATAATTTTATCGAAGTTGGGTGGCCGTTCTGTCGATGCGGAAGCTTCTACTGCTTTGGTAAAGGCATCTTCATCCATTTCTCTCAACAGTTCATTGAAACGGCGCAATTCGCCTAATTTCGCACCGACGATACCGTCTTCATTGATCTCGGTGTAATGGGCATAATGCGCAGGTAAAACCCATACGGCGTCGTCTAAGTCGCTCAGTTTTTGACTGACGGTACGGTAGAGATCACGGGCCCACTCTTCAACTCTTCCGCCCAGATCAGGCCGTCCTAAACCGCTTACAAAAACGGTGTCACCAGATAAGAAAAAACGCTTATCAATCAGAAGAGATGTCGATCCAGGTGTATGACCGGGTGTAGGAATGACAATGACATCCACATCAACCGAGCCAACACGCAACGTACTATGTTTTTCTAGAGGTTCGAAGCGCATCGACCCACCATGTTCAAAAACATCATGCGATGAAACGTAATACGTTGCCCCGACGCGTTCTGCCAGCTTTTGACCGCCAGATATATGATCGGCATGAATGTGTGTATCGAT
>JAVERJ010000153.1:0-5294 GCA_034007185.1 Candidatus Carbonibacillus sp.
CCAAGCGGCAAGATAGAGTGCATCGTCCATATCGCCATCGGCATTGGGCGGTGTGAGCACCAAGGGTTGGGGAACGCCCGCCACTTTGGCTGGCACGGCAAGCATGAGATACACAGAAGGAAACGATCCCTTCCCCCGCGGCACATACAGTGCCACCCGCTCGATCGGTGTCGTCTTTTCACCAGCATACACGCCGGGGGCGACGGTCATCGACCAAAAAGGCGGCGGCAGTTGGGCACGGTGATACCGTTCAATGTGCTCGACCGCTTGAGCGATGGCGCGATCAAGATCGGGGCGACGTGCAGCAATGGTTTGGGCCCGCTTTCGGATCTCATCTGGAGAACGATACAGTTGATCGGGCGACATCTTGACACCATCAAAACGTTCGGTATACGCGAGAACTGCCGCATCCCCCTGTTCGCGGACATCATCGACGATCGACTGAACATAACGCATATCTTCGGAAAGATCGTTTTCCACACGCCGCATCAGACGGTTTTTTACATCTTCTGGCATCACCTGTTCGCGATAGACCTGCATCTTCTAGCCCCGCCCTTTCTTTTTGTATCCTCATATCATCCTTATATCGTTCGATGTCAAGCACACCAGCCGCTGATCGTCCTGCGCACGGACGGTCTGATTTGTCCTTGGAAGACCCATCTCATTCCACGCATCATCGGACAGACCATCGACGATCGGGCAATCTAGGTACGTGCATCGTGCGGTGGTTGCAGGAGATCCACCGGCCGACGGCTGTATTTTTGATCCCGCTGCATCAAAAGCCGGGAAGACAAAACATCGGCCAGTGCCTCGAGTGACAATCCCTTAGCAACCATTAGAACCAGCAGATGATACAGAAGATCAGCCATCTCTTCGATCAACGCCGTGTCATCTGGCGGATGCTTTGCAGCTGCGATGATCACTTCTACAGCCTCTTCGCCCAGCTTTTTTAAAATTTTATCCGTTCCTTCCTGAAACAGGTACGTCGTATATGAACCCGCTGGAAGCTGCCGGCGTCTTTCCTCGATGCGATCGTACAAACGCCTTAAGACGTCGTAGAAAACGTCGTCGTGTTTATGAGCCATGCGCTCATCCGCATCATCAGACGGTGCTGAATCGGACGGCGAAGCCGTGGGTTGCGCGAGAGAGGGTTGCTTTTGAAAAAGATGCGTTGGAAGCATTCGATGAAAACACGTCCAAGCACCCGTATGACAGGCTGGTCCATGCGGTTCAACGTCTACGATCAGCGCATCCCCGTCACAGTCCAGACGCATTCCCATGACTTTTTGAATATTGCCAGACGTTTCCCCTTTATGCCAAAGCGATTGGCGCGAACGGCTGTATAACCATACTTCCCCGTGCTCCACCGTTCGTAAAAAGGCTTCCTGATTCATATATGCCAGCGTAAGCACCTCATTTGTGCTGTGATGAACGATGATAACCGGGATAAGCCCTTGGTCATCCCAACGCATATGGCGCATCCAATCTTTGATGGCAGCATCGTCACGCATCTTTTATCTTCCTTTCAAGTACGACCAACACCTTTGATGGTTCGATGACGGTCAAGTAGCATCTCATGATGCTGTACGAAGCGCTTGTTTGATCGCATCTACTGTCAGTTCTCCGCGATGGAACACGGATGCAGCAAGCGCGTAGCGCGCCTTTGTATGGCGTTCAAGTTCAATAAAATGCTCGATCCGACCAGCCCCACCGGAGGCAATCACAGGGATGTCCACCGCTTGAGCGACAGCTTGCGTGAGGGGAAGATCATAACCATCGCGTCGGCCGTCTTGATCCATACTTGTCAAAAGAATCATACCGGCACCTTTTTCTTCCATCAGTTTTGCAAAATCAAGCGCACGATGCGGTGTTTTTTGCCGACCTCCGCGAATCACGACCACCCATGTTCCCACTTCTTCGTCCCAAGTCGCATCCACAGCGACAACCACATGTTCAGAGCCAAAAATGCGTGCGGCCTCCGCAATCAGTTCTGGATCTTCCACTGCTCTCGAACCGACGGAGAACAGATCCGCACCCGACGTACGTACACGGCGCATACCTTCGATATCTTTCAGACCGCCCCCGACCAACAGAGGCATCGAAATACGTTCGCGCACGGCAGAGACCAAATCATAAAACGTTTCCCGTCCTTCGACCGTCGCCGTAATATCGAGCATCGCCAACATATCTGCACCCTGCTCAGCATAGCGTTGCGCACGTTCAAGCGGATCCCCCATCACCGCCAAATCTGCAAATTGTACCCCTTTGACCACTTTGCCCTCTTGAATATCTAAACATGGGACGATGCCTAACATGCTATGACCCCTTTCTATGAACGATCGATCAAGGCGTTATTTTCAACCTTCTGTGCGTGATACACATGATGAACGGCTTGAGACAAATCAAGCGCACCGCTTAAATACGCTTTTCCAATGATCACACCGATGATGCCTTCATGACGTCTGGCATAGAGCGACAGCACATCTTCCAAGGAGGCCACACCCCCAGAGGCAATGACGCCACCTCCAATCGCTTGGGCCAACCGCACCGTCTGCTCTATTTTTGGACCTTTTAAAGTCCCATCCCGCTCAATGTCTGTATAAATAAACGTTTTCACACCGAGAGCGCGCATGGAGCGGGCAAGATCAAGATCCGAAAGGTCTGTTTCAGACAGCCAGCCACGTGTGGCAACGCGTCCGGCGCGCGCATCGATGGCAATGGCCACGCGTTCCCCATATTTTTCCAACAACGGCGCCATCAGTTCGGGATGTTCAACCGCCGCTGTACCGATGATGATGCGATCCGCACCACAATCCAATACGGCTTGTATCGACGTCTTATCACGCATCCCCCCTCCGACTTGAACGTGTAACGCGGCATGTTCTCGTTTCACCTGTTCAATCAACCGACACAAAAGGGCACGCTGCGTCAGACGATGATCGCGCGCTGCATCCAGATCGACCAAATGAACCCAGCGCGCACCCGCTTGTACAATCCGCTCAAGCCATTGCTGTGGATCACCATAATCGTGAACTTGAGCAAAATCGCCTTTATAAAGACGGACAACCCGACCCTCAGCAAGATCCAAGGCTGGATAAAGATCAAAGGTCAACCCGCACACCCCCCTGCAACGCTTCCAATGCATGCACAAGACGCAATATGTGATCTTGTTTAAAACGGTACCCCGTTCGACTGGCGATGAGCCTGCTCGTAATCTCACTGATTGTCTCTAGTTCTACCAAGCCATTTTCCCGGAGCGTCTGTCCCGTCGAAACAATATCTACAATCCGTTCAGCCAAACCCAACAGCGGCGCCAATTCAATTGATCCAGAAAGCGCCACGATCTCAACTTGTTCACCGCGTTCGGCAAAAAACTGTCGCGCAAGTCGCGGATATTTGGTCGCAACGCGCAGCATCTCTCGATTGGGTTTTAGATGTGAGACATATGCTTGGGGCGCAGCCAACGCAAGACGACATCGACCAATCCCAAGATCGAGCAACTCATACACATCCGCGCGTTCTTCCAAAAGAACATCTTTCCCCACCACCCCCAGATCGGCGACGCCGTACTGAACATAGACCGGGACATCAACCGGTTTGGCCAAAATGAGGCGTTGCCCATTGTCTAGATCAAAGATGAGCCGTCGAGACGCCGTGATATCATCCGGAATGGGCCAGCCGATCTGTTTTAATAGATTCAATGCTTCTGGTAACACGCGCCCTTTCGGTACGGCCAACGTTAACATGGATCCGCCTCACTTTCCAAAAGGACTGTATACCCTTGTTCTTGTAACGCTTCCGCTCTCTTTATGGCTTCAGAAAATTGATCGGGGCGATACGTTAAGCGATAAGGCGGGCGGACGGGATGTTCAACCGTCGTATAGGGAGCTACGCGTTCCATATCCAACGCAAAGCCCGTTGCAGGCAGTGGCCTACCAAAATGGGCGAGAAGCGTATCATATCGACCACCGCGCACCACCGGCACACCACTTTTTAAAACATAACCTTCAAAAAAAAGACCCGTGTAATACTCCTGATCAGCGATCAATCCTAAATCCACACTCATGGTGTAAGAATCCGCAAGAAGCGGCGTGATCATCGTACTGATGCGATGCATGGTCTGAAGTGGGCGCGATACTTTTTCTCCGGCACACGCCACGAGCGCTGCACGAACGTCGTCGAACGTCATCATATCTTTACTTTTTTCCACAGGAAGTGCCATGGATGATGTTGTACCCCCGAGCGTAGACGCGTTTAAGCTGAGCGGATAAAGGACATAAGAAAGCGCCGTTCGACAAGGACCGGCCATCGGTAGCGTCGCAATCAACCGTCGAACTTCAGCCAGATTGCGCGCCCGTAGATGATCGAGCACCGTGGTTTTGGTATTGGAATCAGGAAAAACTTGATCCAGCACGATCGGCAACAATCGGGCATCGCTTAAGACAAGATGCACATCGCGAACGCCTGCGCGTTTCAATGATTCGAGTGATAGAAAAAGAATCTCCGCATCGCTCGACAGATCAGCATCACCGATGCGCTCAACGCCGACTTGCGTCCAAGCTGCATGATGCGTTGGTGCCTCCGGCTGACGGCGATACACACTTGCCGTATACATCAAACGCAAAGGCGGCTTTTTATGCTTTAACTCGGCACTGACCATTCGGGCGATCGGCGTTGTCATCTCCGGTCGAAACACGAGCAAATGGCCATCAGCATCAAACAATTTGAGCAAACGACCATTTTTTACTGCTGTCAGCTGACCGATCGTCTCTGCATACTCCAGCGTTGGCGTCATCACTTCCTCATAACCATAACCCATATACAGCGATCGCCACATGTCTTCTAGCGTCCGATAAAGCCGCGCCAACGCCGGCAGAGCATCGTGAAACCCCCGCGGTTTTTCAAAAATCTCAGGCACCGACCACTCCCACCTTCTCGTATTGTTTCATCCGACGTCTTGTTTACTTTACTCTAATAATATGGTAGCAGACTAAAGTATATGTACACTATAACGCCCGTCGTCTCTGATGTCAAGGACAACGGGTGTAATTTGTTGTTGTTCTGTGATATTGTCATGTCATAACTGTTCAGAGAAAATGTCACTATGGGACAGGAGAAGATTACATTGACAAAAGCGGAACTGAAAAAAGTATTGGTTATCGAAAAGCTTGTTGCCGGGCATATCAAAGTCGCTGAAGCTGCTGAGTTACTGCAGCTTTCTACACGCCAGGTTTTGCGCCTCAAAAAAACATATATCACGGAAGGAGCTGAGGGATTTGCCCATAAAAACCGAG
>JAVERJ010000154.1:0-5289 GCA_034007185.1 Candidatus Carbonibacillus sp.
CTATCCACCTCGAAGATCTTCAAACAGCACAACATATCTGGGCCATCAATGCGCTTCGGGGATGGATGCGCGTCGAGCTGTTCGATGCACCTTTTAACATCTTTCCGAAAGAAGTCTCTCACATCTAAACATAACGCTTAAGTATACGATCGATTGACGCACCATACGATTCTCCAAATAAATAAAGGTGAACGAGTAAATAGTACACCTGATACACGGGTAGACGAATCATATCCTCCGCATCCAGTGGATACCGTTCGTCATAAGCTTGCCAGACCGCTTCTGGAAAGCCACCAAAAAGTTTCATCATCGCCAAATCCACGACACGATCCCCATAAAAGGAAGCCGGATCAATCACGTATGGTTCATGATCCGGCGTCACAAGCACATTCCCCGACCACAGATCGCCATGTAACAAAGATGCGGCTGGGTGATGCGGCAACCATTGATCGAGACGCTCTAGGAGCGTCTCTAATTTTTTAGCACGGTGTAACGGTAAGCGACCTTGCTGCTCGAGTGCGTGGATGAGCGGCCACATTTTTTGCTCACCAAAATAATGCACCCAATCTGTCCCCCAACCCGGAGCGTTGAGCCAGGCGCCAAGTGCGATGCTGTGATCGATCCCATACCGCCTCTGTGGTTCATAGGCTTGATGAAGCATCGCAAGACATCGCCCAAGTTTTAAAGCCGCGGCATCGATCGCGCCCCTCTCCTCTAACCACGGTAAAACGAGGAAGACATGATCTTTCAGTGTCTGGAACATCGGATCGTCTGGAGTGAGACGAACGTTCGTCCAGGCATCTCGAAATGCTTCATGAATCGACGGGCCGACGTACAAAACCGGTGGTATACGACACGCCTGCACCCGCCCGAGCAACTTGAGACCATCTGCCTCACCATAAAGCGCTGCACCTCGCGCAAATGGTGCCGCCTTGATAAAAAAAGACGCTGACCCCATCTCCAAGCGATAAGCTGCCATCCCATGTGCCGTATGCACGCGTGTGATCACAGCCCCTCACCCTTCTCAGAATGTATATTTGCAACCATCGTTTTAACCAAATGATCGAGCAGTCCTTCTACCCCTTGACGAATCAAGGCATATACCTCGTCGTGAACCCCTGTCTCATAAGGATCCGGGACATCGCCGACGTCTGCCTGCGGTGCATAGGCCAACAGTCGCTCGATATGCGCTTTCGGCTGCCACGATCGACCATTTGCTTTTGCTTTATACATCGTATCTTCTACGAATCTCAAAAGGTCTTGCTTCTGAGAAGACTCCATCACGATGATCTCATCAAACCGTTCAAAATCTTCCTTACGGATCTGTCGCGCGCGCAACCCTTCTGATGATATCCCTAGGCGAGCCAAGGTCGCTAGCGTTCCGGGACAAGGGCGTTCCCCTTCATGCCACCCGGCGATACCAGCAGAATCTACTTCAAAATATGCTTCCAACCCCCGTTCCCGGATCCGATGGCGAAAAAGCGCCTCAGCCAAAGGCGAACGGCATATGTTCCCCAGACATACAAATAAGATGCGTATCGGTTCTCGTACCGATGTCTTGTTCTGTCGTTTTAACATCGCTTTCCCCTCACCCAAGACGTTTGCATGATCGGGCTTCTGCCCGAACCATAACAGGCGTTTGACCATAGGCTAATGCATCGAACACATCACATGCCATCATGCAAGAGGATACCTTCCAAGGAGGTTTGATGATGCCGATTGTAACCATTCAAAAAGGAGATACCCTTTGGAAGATCGCTTCCAAATACCATACAACCGTTCAAGAGATTATTCAACTCAATCAGCTTCCGAATCCCGAGCGACTCGTCATCGGTCAAGCCATCGTCATCCCTGAATCGGAAAAAATTCATATCGTGCAACCCGGTGAATCTCTATGGCTTATTGCCAAACGTTACGGTGTCAACCTCCAAACCTTAATGCAAAATAACAATATTCACCATCCACATCGTCTCCCCGTTGGCTTGCGTCTGGTGATACCACGCTTCCCTTTGGTACACATCGTCAAGCGCGGCGAATCTCTTTATACCATTGCTCAAACTTATCATACCACGGTACCATCCCTCCTCCAAGCCAACCATTTAACACACCCAAAGCGTATCTACCCCGGACAACATCTACTCATCACCCCTCCACTGATTGAAGTGAACGGGTACCTCACCGATACAGACAGGGATACAGCACGAACAATAATGGATGAGGCCGGCCATATGCTTACGTATCTCTCACACTTCAGTTATCATATACTGACCGATGGCTCGTGGGTACCCATAGAAGAAGGGGACACATTGCAGATGGCGCGAGCCAAAAAAATTGTTCCACTGCTTACACTTACCAATGTCTCAGGGAGAACTTTCTCTTCAAAACTCGCCGAGCAGTTTTTAACGAGCCCAGAAGCCCAGTCAAAACTTCTGCGCACACTCCTTCCGTATATGCGCCACAAAGGTTATGGCGGACTTAATATAGACTTTGAATATGTCTATCCGCACAATCGCACGCATTATAACGAATTTTTAAAACGCGCCCGTGAAGCACTATCAGCACACGGTTTAACACTTTCCACCGCGCTCGCCCCTAAGGTACGTGCTGAGCAAACGGGGCTTCTCTATGAGGCACATGACTACGCATTCCATGGCATCATCACCGATTTTGTCATTTTGATGACCTACGAATGGGGCTGGACAGGTGGGCCGCCCTGGGCCATCTCGCCAGTCACAGAAGTGAAAAAAGTCCTAGACTATGCCGTAAGCGTCATTCCCCCACACAAGATCTTGATGGGCATGCCCACCTACGGTCGCGATTGGAAGCTCCCTTATATAAAAGGTCAATCCCAAGCCGAAACGATCACTGTCAATGAAGCCATTGAACGCGCCGTGCGTAAAGGTGCTACCATCACGTACCACCCCGAATATGAAGCGCCCACCTTTCGTTATATGGATGATCAAGGCCAAACGCACGAAGTATGGTTTGAAGATGCAAGAAGTGTTAAGGCAAAAATAGATCTTATCGCTCAATATCAATTGCGCGGAATCAGCTATTGGGTATTAAACTCTCCTTTTGCTCAAAATTGGGCGGTCCTAAAAGAAAACGTGACAGTGAAAAAGTTATTATAAGGATAGTTCTTCCCAGTACCCAAAAACGTTCTGTATGTTTGTCCGCCATTTGATTTTACCAGTAACCTAACACTTTCCACCATAACGAACCGATAAAAAACCAGATAGCCAGGTTAACGACGCTTACCACAAAACCCGTTTTCCACCATTCCCCTAGCGTTGTATAACCCGAGCCGAAAATAATCGGAGCGGTACCCGTCCCATAATGCGTCAAAGACATCATTAAAGAAGAGGAGAATGCTAACGTCAAACCTAACAGCATCGGTGGCGCACCCAGCGCAATCCCGGCTGTAAAAAAGGCTGCAAACATCGCCGTAATATGGGCGGTCGTACTCGCAAAGAAATAATGGGAATACACGTAGACCAGAACTAAAAGGAGCATACTCAAGACCCAGCCTATGCCCATCCCTTTAATCGTACTTTCCACCGATGTAGCGAGCCAGGCAACGACACCTAATTTATCTAAGTACGTCGCCATCATCACCAGTGCAGCAAACCACACGATCGTATCCCATGGACTTTTACTTTTGAGAATATCATCCCACTGTAAAATACCGGTGATGAGAAGGAGTGACAAGCCAAGGAAAGCGGCGGTCGTTGGATTGACTGAAAAAGCATCCCCGAATAACATAGATGGGACGCCGGCCCACAACAAGAGAAGCAGCAAGAAAACGCCCAACGTTATCTTTTCTGAAAAAGACATGGGCCCTAGCTTGGCGAGTTGCTCCTTTGCAAATTGCGTTGCATCGGGTGTTTTCTTAATTTCCGGAGGATACAATCTGTATATCACTAACGGCATAACGATGAGTGAAATAAGCCCTGGAACAAAGGCGGCTAAAGCCCATGTCCCCCATGTTAGATGTATTGCATCGTTCGTTCCCTTTAAGATGAGCGAAACAATTAAGGGGTTAGGCGCGGTCGCTGTAATAAACATTGCCGAAGTGATCGGATTGGCATTATAGTTGACCAGAGCTAGATAACGTCCGATTTTTTCTGTCGAACCGCGTTCCGGTTTTGAACCATAACTGTCTGCCACAGAACGCATAATAGGGTGAATGATACCTCCCCCACGCGCCGTGTTGCTGGGTGTAATGGGCGCTAATATGGCTTCCGAAAAAACGAGAGCATAAGCAATGCCTAGTGTCCGCTTCCCAAATAAAGAAATTAAGTAATAACCGATACGGGCCCCTAAGCCGGTTTTACTTAAACTCATAGAGATCATAATAGCGACACCGATTAACCAGATAAGATCATTCGAAAAACCGCTCAAAGCGTCGCTTAAGGCCGCTTTGGGGTTCCCCGGATTGGTCACACCAGTTATGGCGACCAAAGTAATTGCAATCATAGCCACGGCACCGATGGGCAGCGCTTTACTTATAATCGCTGCGATGGTTCCGACGAATAAAGCAAATAAATGCCAGGCATGGGGGTCTATCGTGGCGATCTCCACTGGACCGGAAGTCTGTCCGGCCATTCGTTCGACATAATCGATCATCCTCTCGTCCCCACTAGAGATGAAAAGCTTTGGGCAGTTCCCTAGACTCGATGCATCCCCGCCTGCCGGGGAAAGCAGAATGAGCATATTGGAAAAAAATGAGCATATCGAAGGTATCCGGTGCCTCCGAAGCAACATTGATCGCCGTAGCACCGCTGCAACGACAATGCCAGCGTGGAATAGAAAACCAAATCGCGAAGGAGGTATGGAAAGAAGGCGAGATTGTCCGCATGGGTTTTCCAGGCTTGCGAGTATATAGAACATGGTCGACTTATCTGGTACAAGTAAGTGAAAATCAATATAGAAGGACGGACTAAATCGGACAGGTGGCTAACGAGTAATACCGAACCTTAAGTGGTATACTAAGAAAGAGTCCTAATAGTTTTAAATGGAGGGGGATGTTTTATGACTAATGTAAGGGATTTTGAGGGCAAGGTTGTCCTGATTACTGGAGCTGCAACAGGGATTGGACGGGCTACAGCCCTTGCATTCGCACGCCGTGGAGCTAAAGTTGCGATCGGTGATATCGATGAACGTAGTAATGAGACCGTACGCCTGATTGAAGAAGAGGGCGGACAAGCTGTTTTTATCAAAACAGATGTAAGTAAATCCGATCAAGTTGCAGATTTAGTGAAAAAAACAGTTTCAACCTTTGGAGGATTG
>JAVERJ010000223.1:0-3754 GCA_034007185.1 Candidatus Carbonibacillus sp.
TTTGTGTGTTGTATTTAATACAATTTAAGAGGAAATAAAGCTGATGAAAAACTTAATAAAACTTCACGACAATCTTATAAATTTCAAACAACTTGAAGACAAATCGTTTGCCGAAGAGTATTTGTCTGATAATGAAGATGTAATAATATGGTGTATAAATCGGAGATGTAATTTTAACTGTAAATATTGCCATTTTGCCAGCAACGAACAAGAAACTCAGTTTGATGTTGGAACCATAAAAAATTCATTTAATCGAGATAACAAAAAATGGCATATTATTGTAACAGGTGGAGAACCCTTATTGAAACATGATATTATTGACATCTTTGAAACACTATCTGAAAAACACACATTATTTGTAAATACAAATTTAAGTTTATCAGAGAATAAATTGCGAGAGCTTGTAAGTAGAGTTCATACAAAAAAGCTGGGTATGAATATCGCAATTCATGTTGAAGAAAGAGAAAAAATTGATAAAGGGTTTACCGAATTTTTAAAGAAAATAGAAATACTTAAATCTGCCGGAGTTCTTTTTTTCGTTTCTTATGTATTCTACCCCCCACTTATACATCGTGTTGACGAAGACTTTGAATTTTTTAAAGCACATGGTATTGAAAACATTACTCTGAAACCCTTCTTCGGTTTGTACAACGATATGATGTACCCTAAAGCATACAACGAAACAGAACGAGATTATCTCAACAAATATTATTTACCTGAATACGACCTTGGCGACAATGCACCCAAAACAAACTTTAAAGGGAATATTTGTTTTGCAGGACAAAGAACTTTCTATATAAACGAACATGGTATTGCAAGACGTTGCGAAAACAGCAGCGAAACCTACGGCAATTTTTTCGACAATTCGTTTTTTACCGACAAAAAAGCAAGAAAATGTAACGAAGAAGCCAGCTTATGCCCTTATCAGTGCTTGATATATGCAAAAAAGAAAAAACAAGGATTTATATCAAAATTATTAAACAAATCCTAAGCTGAAATACTTTACTAAATTGTGAAAAATCAAAAATCATTACATAATACTTTAAAATCAGTTTTTCAAAAAAATCATGGGAGCAAATTAGACACTACAAACCCTATTGTAAAAGAGTATTTGAATCTAAAAAACAAAAACAATTTATGTTTTGCTCCCTCAAAAAATTTATTTTTCGGTACAGACGGTACTATCTCGGGCTGCTTTGCACAAAGTTTTATTTTATCTTACGGAAAATATCCTGAAACAAATATTGAGCAAGCTTGGAAAAGCACAACTGCCAACAAAATTAGGAAACTTACAAAAAACCAATATTTACCACCTGCCTGTAATTTATGCTATACACAGGTACTTGAAAAAAACTATGACGTAAGCTATGCGAGTGTTTACGACCAGCATAAGGAGCATACCGACTATCCTGTTTCAATGGAGTTCTACTTAGACAATACCTGCAATCTTGAATGCATAATGTGTTCTCCCGAAAATTCATCTCTTATTGCAAAAAAACATGGGATTAGTAAAAAAAAATCGCCCTACAACCAAAAGTTTTTAGATGAACTGAGATGTTTTATTCCAAATCTTAAGCACACTTATTTTTTTGGAGGTGAACCATTTTTAATTCCTATTTATTTCGATATTTGGGAGCAAATCATCAATTCTAATCCCAACTGCTTAATTGATATTACAACTAACGGCACTGTTCTTAACGAAAAAGTAAAATCCTTACTCAACAAAGCTAAATTTAACATTAATATATCCATAGATTCGTTACAAAAGGACGCTTTCGAGAGTATCCGTAAAAACGCCAAGTTTGAAACTGTAATGGATAATCTCGATTACTTTTATAATTACTGCAAAACTCAAAACACTAAATTCTTTATCTCTTTTTGCCCATTGCAACAAAATTGGGAAGAAATACCTGATATACTCAATTTTGCAAATAAACTAAATGTAGGTTTGGTGTATAATAGAGTTTGGAACCCCGCAGATTCAGCAATTTGGACGTTAAACCCAAAAAATCTTGAAGAAATAATAAACTATCTTGAAAAGTATAAGTTTAAACCCGATAATGATATCCATAATTTTAATATAAATGGATTCAATACTTTAAAAAATCAAATTAAAATATGGCACAAATCTGCACTGGATTTTAATGTTAAATACACAGGAAAAATAAATGAAAAACAAGTTTTAGATTTAATTAATAATGAGTTAAATGCTTGCTATAAAGAAAATCATAGAAATTTTTTGTCTAAAATAAAAAATAAAAAACAACTTAATGAAAGAATAGAAGCCATAAACTCTTTAATTAAAGAATATAAGCTATCGGAACAGGAAAAAAACATTTTTTATCGAAATATAATTATGCAGAAAGCATTTTTTATTAATGCATTCTTTTTTGCTGAAAATTCTGATAAATTCAGAAAAATTATTAATCTGATAAAATCATAACAAAATAAAATAACTGAAAATAAAAGTAAATACGGAACTATGCAAGATACAAGCTTTAGAATGGAGATTTTTAATAATTACGAGAACAAAATATTCTGGACAATTTCAAATTTTTGTAATTTCAGATGTCCATATTGTTATATTGATAAAACACAAAAACCTGAGTATATTACAGAACATCACACTCCTGAACATATAGCAAATTGTTTTAATAAAACCGGCAAAACTTGGCTTATTATGCTTGCAGGTGGTGAGCCTTTTATTATGCCGAAATTTCTGCCACTTATGCAAGAACTTACAAAAAATCATCATATTCAAATTTCTACGAATTTATGTTCCGATGATGTTTTTAAGTTTCCTGAATACGTAACTCCCGAAAAAGTAATGGTAATTAGTGCTTCGTTACATGTACCGGAAAGAGAGAAAGTTGATCCTAAATTTGAAAAGTTTATAGAAAAATGTCTTTTCCTACAGGATAAAGGGTTTAGAGTTGTTGTAAATTATGTTACATGGCCTCCACTACTTACACGTATAGAAAAAGATTTTAAATACCTAAAAAGCAAAGGCATAAAAAACATGACAGCATTTACATTTTTAGGAGAATACGATGGGAAGCCCTATCCTGAATCGTACACCGAAGACGAAATAAAGCTAATATCAAAACTATCGATGTATAAACGCGAAGAAGATATTCTTAGATGTAGTGCAAGTTATAAGGGCATAAAATGTGAAGCAGGACACCGATACTTTACCACAGAACTTGATGGTACTGTATATAAGTGTCGTTCAATACCCACAGCTATGGGTAACATATTAGACGGGAGCTTCAAACCCGACACAAAAAACAGAAAATGCACCGCCGATACTTGTATAGATACTTATATGGCGGAATTTATTTTAGATCACAATAAAAGAGGAGTGTTTGGTTTTTTGAAGAAAAAGCAGGTAAAAATATAGCAAGTGATATTATGAGTCGCATAATTAGTGCATATAATCTAATAATTGGAAAAACACTTTAGAAATAAAGAACAATAATTGGGCAACAGGCGTTTACACTTATGGTATGATTGTAAAGGGCAAACCTATTGAATTTATGAAAATGGTAATAAATAATTAATTAATGCTTAACTCAGAACCGTAATTGCGAGGGCAAAGCCCGAAGCAATCTGCCCTACTTAAACCGTCATTGCGAGGGCAAAGCCCGAAGCAATCTGCTATATACTACGTTCCCATACAACAGATTGCTTCGTCGTCCTGCGTCCTCCTCGCAATGACGGTGGTGGAGTGCGTCCTCCTCGCAATGACGGTGGT
>JAVERJ010000155.1:0-5165 GCA_034007185.1 Candidatus Carbonibacillus sp.
CGTTCAAAAAGCGATGGTAGGTAAGATCACCTCGACCCTTCATTTAAGCCTGCGGTGATTTCAACATATTCTTCATTTACAATACCTACTTCAATGTTTTTCATTTGGATATGGATTGATATGGACGTTCGGCCGTCCTTTATAATGTTATTTTTACTTTTAAGAAGCAAAAATAACTTCTTTAAATTATTAAATATTATATATATAATAATACTTGTTGTTGTGTTCATCATGTATCAGTTGTGTGCGCAATAAAAAGGAGTATGCATTGATGATAGAAAGCATTTTACACAGAATCGTTGAATACGGATTGTACTTTATAGATCGTCCTCTCTTTATTGTTTATATGATCACCATGTTTGCGCTCGGCTATTTTCTCATTTATCTCCTACCAAGTACGATTCTTTTCAAAAGAATTTTGGCCATCTTTGTCATCGCTACGCAGCTTGTATATGTTATTTGGCGGGCGCTCTATACGCTTGTTTTTTCGTCTTTCATCGATGGCGTTGTTTCGATCGGCTTATTCATCACAGAATTACTTGGGATTATTCTCGGTGTTATATTTTTTTGGACAATTACCACGCCGCCTAAAGATATCTATTATCGAACGACACCTGAACCTTTGGAAGGTCAATATCCTACAATAGATTATTCACTTCCACGTGTTGATGTTTTTATTCCAACCGTTAACGAACCCATCGAGCTATTAGAAAGAACGCTCAGCATGGCAAGTTTTTTAGACTACCCTCGTGATAGACTGAATATTTATGTCCTTGATGATGGCCATCGATCTGAAGTCGCAGCACTTGCCCAAACGATCGGCGTTCAATATTTAAAACGACCTGACAAAAAAGACGCTAAAGCTGGAAATCTGAATTTCGCCTTATCTCAAACTACCGGAGATCTTATAGCGATACTAGACGCTGATATGGTTCCCCAACAATCCTTTCTAAAAGAGACAGTCGGTTTTTTTAAAGATCCTTCCGTTGCTTTTGTACAAACACCACAAAGCTTTTTTAACCCCGATCCTTATCAAGCCAATTTGATGTTCTTTGAACGCCTACCAAGCGATCAAGCTTTTTTTATGCTTGATATCCAGCGTGCACGTGCTATGTATAATGCTACTATGTTCGTTGGTACAAACGCAGTATTTTCTAGAAATGCCCTTAAATCGATTGGGGGATTTGCAACACAATCACTGACGGAAGATTTATTAACAGGTATGAAATTACAAGCTCAAGGCTATACAACCATTTTTTATGAAAAAATTCTTGTTCAAGGTCTAGCACCACAAAGTTATAAAGATTTGATACAGCAGCGTGATCGTTGGTGTCGCGGAAATGTTCAATCGTTTAAAGCTGCCAATCCTTTAACTTTAAAAGGACTGTCCTGGATGCAGCGTATTTTATACACACAATCTACATTATATTGGACATTTGGTATTCAAAAAATAATGTTTTTGTTAGCACCGCTCTTATTTTTATATGCAAACATTTATCCAGTGCGAGCAACGTTAGAGAGTTTAACTTTATTTTGGCTTCCCCAATTCACGCTATCGTATGCCGCATTTCGTAAACTGACAGATGGACGTAGAAGTTTCATAGCATCTCATCTATATGAAATTTCACTTGCCCCTTGGATGGCTTTAAGCTTTATACAGGAATGGCTGGGAATAAGAAGCAAAAAACGAAAAGTGACGTTTTCCGTAACGCCCAAAGAACAACAACATAGATCCCCTCATACATTTATAAAAGGTGTGATTTTATTCAGTGTTTTAACCCTCCTTTCATTAGGAGGCCTGATTAAGGGAGCGTTAGATTCTTTGAAACATCAAGTTGATACTTCTGCATTCGTTATGAATGCTTTTTGGGTATTTTTTAATCTAATTGCGCTTATCTATAGCATTTTTCTAAGTATTGAACGTCCATCGAAAAGAAAAGGTGAACGACACACGCATTTGCCTTTACACCTTTCAATCAATGGGAAAAATACCATACATGCAGATGACTATCAGCTCGTGGATATTAGTGAAACTGGTGCACGGTTTTTATGCTATGATCGTTTTGGACGCTGTACATTGCATGGCCAAAGCGTTGTTGCAATCAACATTCAGGAGCAAAATGGCACAATACATCGATTGCATGGACGCATTGTCGAAGCCAAATTAAATCATCCAAAGGTCAGACATCCCTCCAATACCTTTTATCCTTCACCAATATATATCGTTCGTATTCAATGGGAGCGTGCGACTTTGCCTGAAAGACAAGTACTTTATCGCTTGATCTACAACGCACCTTTACCTTTGGCCCGAGATCGAATTGTAGAGCAATCTCATTGGTTTATACATCTATTTTATCTCGTATCTTTTTATCTCCTCAATCTCAGCCTAAAAAATTTATTGAAAGCATTTAGAGTAAAACGAACACTAAACCGCTCTCCATACGATATCTCCAATAAGTTGTCCATAGAACAAGAAAAGACAGAACAAATTCGTTCTGTCGATAAAGATGCATTTTTATAAAAGAGCTTCAAGTAATCACGGATCATTCGTTAAAAAAAGAGTATGTCTTCCAATCGAAAAAAGGCGATACAAATTCAAATAAATTGATCGACAACGTCAGCGCATCTACTGTGAAAACCAGTGATCGAGAAGTTTTCCTGCGGCTTGACGACCACCTATGTCAATGCCGGATTATTTTTGACCCAGATCGCCAGACTAATTTTGACCCAGCCGACGGCGTTGTCTTAGGAAGATTGCCGATTATTCGGTGCTGACAGAACACCTGCCTTTAGTTTGTCCTTAAGTCGGTAACTCTGGCCGCGTATGTTGACGATGTGGGAATGATGAAGCAGTCGATCAAGAATGGCAGTCGCCAACACTTCATCTCCGAATAACTCCCCCCAATTGGCAAAGGTTTTATTGCTGGTCAGAATGATGCTTCCCTGTTCATAGCGGGCGTTGATCAGCTGAAAAAAGAGGCTGGCTCTGAGTTGGTCAAGAGGCAGATACCCTACTTCGTCAATTACTAGAAGTTTAGGATTCAGGTATTTTCTCATCCGGGTGTCCAAGCGATTGTTTTGGTAGGCTTTCCGGAGGTCTTCAATAAGCTTGGTCGCTGTTATAAAGTCGGCTGAATACCCATGAGAGTTGGCTTCTATAGTCAAAGCCACTGCCAAATGGCTCTTTCCCACTCCGGGAGGCCGAAGAAAGATTCTATTCGCCGCTTGGTTGATAAAATTGAGTGTCCTTAATTCTGCAATCAGCTTTTGATCAACGCTCGGTTGAAAAGAGAAATCGAATTCGTCCAGGGTTTTTCGGTAAGGTAAGTGAGCCAAGCAACTTTTGGTCTCTATGTTGCGCCTGTGCCGTTGTTCTAATTCTTCGGCTAAAAGGTCACTGATAAACGATACATAGGTCATATTCTTTTCAGTTGCGATTTGCAAGCGGCTTTCTAAAAGGTTAGCGGCGGTAAAGAGCTTCAATGCTTCCAGTTGAGTACGGGACTTCTCTAACTCAATCATGCTCCAACCCCTGCCAACCGTTCGTAAATAGCCAGTGGCCTTTGTTCAACTTCAGTATCACTATTCTGCTTGGCCAGTGGTAAGGAGGAAGTTGCTCCTCCGACAACGGCAAGCCCATCATACTGCCCCTTAAGCTTGATATAACCACTTCCGCTGGATTTTTCGTGAAGAGCAATTCTTTGGTCATCTAACCAAATTTCAACGAAGTTTGCGACTTGGCGAACCGTAACCATCATGCCGCTGTACATACCCGAGGGATGAATCCGGCCGTTAAAGCGAAGTCCTGAAAGAGGGGATGCCAGTTGGGAGTTCTGTCGTCATTTATACCAAGTAACACGGTCTTCATCCTGTCCGTAAGGATTACGTTGGGAACTCCGCCAAAGTATTCTAGAGCATGGGCAAGACAGCGAAGAAAGCTATAGATGTCACAGCGCCTGGTAAACTCCACATCCATCGCTCGAGAGTGGCCGAGGATCATTACGAATACAGGCACCTTCCTCCGCTCTCCATAAGAGTTGATATACTCACAAATCCCCCAATCTACCTGAGCCTGTTCACCTGGTTTTGTTTCATACCGGACAGTAGCTCTTTGCTTTTTCGGTGGTCTGAATAACTGAACATAATCCTTTACGATTGTGTAACCACCAGTATAACCCAGTTCTCGCAACTTCTCGAGGATGACTCTGCAGTTAAACAGCCCTTCACTCATCCACCGATCAATTGCGGGCTTAAATTCGTCCAAGATCGAGCCTTTACATGTCCTTTTTTCCGGTTCTCCAGTTTGGTCATCACGAACATATTTCCGTACGGTGTTCCGAGAGTGACCAGTAACTCGGGCAATTTCACGAAAACTCTTTCCTTGTTCTTTGAAATCGTGTTATCTCAAGATAGATCCACCCTTTAGCATTGATATTTCCTCCTTCGACAACTTTTGCGTAGCCATCGAAGCAGAATATTTAACGGGGGTGGGGCAATTCCTTTCCGGTGCTTCTGGCTCATTTATATCCCGGCGTTAACAGAATAAACACATCAGGAACGATTACATCAGAATTTTTCACAGGCATACATCATCATCCTCCTTTTTGTGATTAAAGTTGTTTTGCAAGCTCCGGATTCTCTCGTAGAATGCGGGCCTGCTCTGTTAGATTAAAATGTTCTTTAGACCATGGGTTTTTTATCCCAGCTGAGCTATTGTCGCGCCCATCTGCCGGCGCAACGCCTTTGAATTGCGGGCCTTTGTCCGATTTTTGTTCGACAAACAAAAAAGCCTTGCTTTCGCGCAAAGCTTTAATTTGGTCTTCAAGCCCAGCTTTGATGCCGCCGTTCTCATCGATCTCGATTTTTGATTTGTCCAGCAGTGTGGCAACCAGATCCGAATCATGCACTTGGCCTGAGACTGCCAGCTTGATTGCCGTGGTTACGGCCATGTCCTTGATTTTGGCCTCGTACTTCTCAGCAGCAGCTTTGTTCTCCGCCTGAAGCTGTTCGATCTGTTTTTTCAGTTCCTCGTTTCCCTCAGCCGCTTTTTTCAGATCGGCCAGCTGCTTATCACGCTCCTTGAGCGCTTCCTCGGCCTGCTTTTTGGCTTCGTTGACTTCGTTGAACTTTTCCTTCGGAATCCAGTTACCGTCAGACACGACCGC
>JAVERJ010000156.1:0-5164 GCA_034007185.1 Candidatus Carbonibacillus sp.
AAAATTATGAGTGCCAACAGTAAAATCAGCAAAAAACCACCACCACCAATATTCGAAAAGCCCATTTCTTTCACCTCTTCCACCCTAATATTTTTTAAAAAACTATCTCTACCTAAAAACACACTAAACTTATGAATAGATGTGACCGCTTACAATGATGTGCGCCTTATAAATCTCGTTCTTAGTGTATCACACCTATATGTAACTAAACATAACATACCATGATTGTTCATAAAAATGTAATTATTCTGTCCTATTTATACCGTTTTCACCTTGCATACTGTGTGAACCGAACAACATCTTATTGCCTTTTTTCTCTTTTTTCTAGGAATATCGGTGAACAATAAAAAAAGCTGCTCATTGCCTTAAGCAGCCGTCATAACAAGTATAAAATACGATCATGCAGAACCTGAACGTAGTCTAGAAAAAACTTCTTAGACCGTGATGACGTTAGAGCGATCGTCAACCGCTATTGATCCATGGGTGGCAAAATAGGCACGCACCACGTCATGCGCCGTTTCACCAATCTCCAACCGTTCGAATGCATAACCTTTTAAAATTTGTTCACCTGCCCCGGCAATTGTATACATCTTCGACCCTTGCCATGGCGTACGACCGATCCATAGGTCTTGAATGCGCTGACCAGGCGGATTATATGGCTTGATCGTCATCACAAGACCGCTTGACCGTAAAACATAACCTCCCTTTTGTTGCAGCGGATCACTTGAAAAAACCTGTTCAAGATTGTGCTCCAAAGCATCACGCAAAGTATAACCATCGATATTTGCTGTAAAAACAGCGGGGTTTGTCGGAATGATTTCATCCAAATGTTGCGCGCGAACTGTTCCTGGCATAACCGGCGCGCCATAGCGCCAAGCATGAGAGAACGCCACATCGGCACCCGTCCGCCATTGATAGGCATCTGTAAGCAACCGATCCATCGGTGCAGACAACAAGCTTAGACGGTGAAGGGGTGTACGGAGTTCACCGATGGGCTCGTTCTTTCGTTCGATATAATCTTGCGTTAGATGTTCCACATGCGCTTTGACCGAAAGATCTTCTGAAAGATGAAAAAGCATCGGTATCAAACGATGCTCCGCATAAGCAATGACCTTTTTCCCACGCGTTCTTCCTTTTTCAGCAGGAAGAAGGGTCAAAACTAGTTCGGTCATAAAAGAACCGTGAGCACCAGATTGGATGATTAACGTATCGTGCACCCTCACAAGTTGATGAATACGATCATGGCTATGCGCAGATAAAATGAGTTGGATGCCTTCGACGTTTTTGGCAAGAGAGACATCGGCTGGAAAACCCATATGGCTCACAACCATGATCAAATCAACCCCAGCACCTGTTAATTCAAAGACAGCTTTTTTTAATGCTTCTTCCCCTAACGTAAAGCGTAGACCTTCTGAAAATTTTCTCGGCATTGTTACCATCTCATGACCATACGTCAGTCCGATCACACCCAGCTTCAGACCAGCGCGTTCGACAATCACATAAGGCGGGAGATAAACAGCGCCATCTCCCGCATACGTCACGTTTGCCGCTAAAGTATGCTTTGCAACTTGCTTTGCCAACGTTTGTAAGCGCGCTGGTCCATAAGCAAAATCCCAATTGCCCGGAACGAACAGATCAAGATCTAACATCGCATAGGCTTCTTGAATGATTTGACCTTGTTGTTCCACTGCATAACCCGTTCCATGAAATAGGTCCCCTCCATCGACAAAAAGAAGAGCGTCTCCGTACTGCATTCGACGCTCTTTTACCAGTGATGCAATGCGCGCAAGACCACCGACCTCTTCGAATGAAAGCTGACCGTGACCATCGTAAAAACCTTCTGGATGCGGCAAGAGATACCCATGCAGATCATTTTGCTGCAAAATCACCAGTTTCTGCTCAAGCGTCATCTTTGAACCGCTCCTTTCTAGATGTAAGTGTCCACTTTGATGTATGTGACTCGATAATTAAACAACAATATTAACGAGCTTATCTGGAACGACAATGACTTTTTTAGGCGCTCCTGTTAGATGTCGTTTGACTTCATCCAGTCCAAGTGCCATTTGTTGAAGCGTTTCACGATCTGTGCCTTTGTCTACCTGAATATGTGCACGGACTTTACCGTTGACTTGAATGACCATCTCAACGACATCGCTTTCCAAATAACGTACGTCGTACGTCGGCCACGGCTCATAGGCAAGCGATGTTTGATATCCGAGTCGCGACCACAATTCTTCTCCAAGATGCGGTGTAATGGGCGCGATGAGTTTAACAAATCCTTCCATCATAAATGCCGGTAACGTATCTCGTTTATACGCTTCATTGACAAAAACCATCAGTTGACTGATCGCTGTATTGAACTTTAGCGCTTCATAATCATCCGTAACTTTTTTGACTGTCTGATGATATAAACGGAGAAAAGCCTCATCCGACAGCGTCGATGCTTCCGCTTCGTTCTTGGAAGATCTAACAATACGCTTGGAAAGCGTACCGTCTTCAGCGACAAATAAACGATAGATACGATCAAGAAAACGTCTTGCACCGTCAAGCCCATGGGTCGACCAAGCTTTCGACGCTTCAAGTGGCCCCATAAACATTTCATAAAGCCGCAGGGCATCAGCGCCATGACTTTTTACAATATCATCTGGATTCACGACATTACCACGTGATTTAGACATTTTCTCGTGGTTTTCACCAAGAATCATACCCTGATTAAATAACTTTTGAAATGGCTCATCGGTGGGCACGAGACCTAAATCAAAAAGCACTTTATGCCAAAAACGTGCGTACAAAAGATGCAATACCGCGTGCTCTGCGCCACCAATATATAAATCTACCGGTAACCAATAGGCGAGTTTTTCCGGATCTGCAAAACGCTCTTCATTGTGCGGATCAATAAAGCGCAAGAAATACCAAGAACTTCCAGCCCATTGGGGCATCGTATTCGTTTCGCGACGTGCTTTTTGACCCGTTTCTGGATCAACTGTGTTCACCCAATCATGTATATTCGCAAGCGGTGACTCGCCGGTTCCGGAGGGGCGGATATGCTCTGTCTCTGGCAAGAGAACAGGAAGTTCTTCTTCTTTTACTGGTTTTGTCGTTCCATCTTCTAGATGTAAAATGGGGATCGGTTCACCCCAATAGCGCTGACGACTAAATAGCCAATCGCGCAGGCGATAGGTCCGTTTACGACGACCTTTTCCATGAGCTTCTAACCATTGAATCATTTTTTCTTTTGCTTCTTGTACATAAAGCCCATTTAAAAAGTCAGAGTTGATATGTTCACCATCACCTGTATAAGCTTCTTCTTCTAAGTCACCACCGCGGACAACCTCTACGATCGGGAGCTCAAAACGTTTGGCAAAAGCATAATCGCGCTCATCATGTCCGGGAACAGCCATAATCGCTCCCGTCCCATAATGGCCAAGAACATAATCAGCGATCCACACAGGTAATTTTTCTCCAGTCACTGGATGCAGCGCATAACCACCTGTAAAGACACCTGTTTTTTCTTTGTTCAAATCTGTCCGTTCTAAGTCCGACTTACGGCGCGTACGCTCTTGATATGCTTCGACATCTTTTTTGTATTGTGGATGGGTGAGTTGAGCAACGAGGGCATGTTCGGGCGCCAAGACCAGATACGTCGCGCCAAAAAGTGTATCGGGTCGCGTGGTGAAGACCGTAATAACACCTGTCCCATTTTCCAATTGAAAATCAATTTCTGCACCGTCCGAGCGCCCAATCCAATTGCGCTGCATCTCTTTGATATGTTCAGGCCAATCAAGTTTTTCCAGATCATCTAAAAGTCGATCAGCATAAGCAGTAATTTTGAGCATCCACTGACGCATGGGACGACGTTCCACCGGATGGCCGCCACGCTCGCTCTTCCCGTCAATCACTTCTTCATCGGCTAGAACTGTCCCAAGGGCAGGACACCAGTTTACAGGCACTTCAGCCATGTAGGCCAAACCTTTTTCATACAATTTAAGAAAAATCCATTGCGTCCACTTATAATATTTGGGATCGGTTGTGTTAATTTCTCGGCTCCAGTCGTAAGAAAAGCCCAATGATTGAATCTGTTTTTTAAAGGTGGCAATATTTTTTTGCGTAAAATCTCTGGGATTATTACCGGTATCCAACGCATATTGTTCTGCAGGCAGACCAAAAGCATCCCAACCCATAGGATGGAGCACATTGTATCCCTGCATCCGTTTCATACGTGCGATGATATCCGTCGCCGTATAACCTTCCGGATGACCGACATGAAGACCTGCACCCGACGGATAAGGGAACATGTCAAGAACATAAAATTTCGGTTTTTGCGTATCGACATCTTTTACTTCAAACGTTTTATGTTTTTCCCAATACGCCTGCCATTTTGCCTCTACATGTCGATGATCGTAACTCCAATGCCCATTTTGACTCAATACGTGTCACCTTCCTATGACGTATGCTTTAAGTTCATTAAAATAAAAAAAACCCCTCTCAAAGGGACGGAGTTATCCGCGGTACCACCCTTTTTACCCGAAGAGCATAGCGCCCATTGTTCATGCCTCGTTAAACCGTCCCTTCGGGTCACTTCAACCTTTAACGCAGGTCTACGGCACAAACGCTTGCTCCCGGGTGAGAAACATCCTTTCGACCTCCGGCTTGCACCAACCGCCGGCTCTCTGTAGCGTCGCACAAAGACGTTTATGGCCCGATCTTCGCATCTTATGTTGAAACTGTCAATATCTTACTGCAACATAAAGATTTCGTCAAGTCAATGACAGCACCGGGGCGTCAGACCAAATGCGTTCCAATTGGTAATAAGCCCGCTCATCTTTATGGAAAATGTGTACGACCACATCACCGGCATCAATCAACACCCAGCGTCCTGACGCTTTTCCCTCCACACGTCGCGTGGAGTGTCCGTGTTTGTTGAGAAAGTCCAAGACTGTCTCGGTCAATGCGTCAACATGCGGTTTACTCGTGCCACTCGTAATCACAAAATAGTCGGCGATGAGCGATAGATTTTTGATATTTAAAATGCGTGTATCTACACCTTTACGCATATCGATCGCTTTTGCTATTGCTTTTGCTAATTGTTCTGGATCCGTTGATACGTGCTCATGGTCTAATGCTCTCAAACGTTCATGCCTCCTTTTTAAAGATGCCTGTTATT
>JAVERJ010000157.1:0-5158 GCA_034007185.1 Candidatus Carbonibacillus sp.
GCCGTTGCGACGCGCACGGTCTGCTCTTTATGGTTGAGCGCTTGAATACTCAGCGTTTGATCGTGAGCCTCATGCGCCAAGGGGGCAATATGAACCTTTTTTTGTTTGGCATCAAAAACAAGCGGGGTACCCGTAATATGTTCAGCAACTTGGGCAATGACTTTTTCTGCTTGCTTTACACTTTTGACATAACCGATTGTTTTTCCATTAATTGTAATCTTTTGAGCCATCACTTTCGTCTGGAAGTTCTGACTTAAAGCCTCTAGCACTTGCTCATCTTCGATCTTGCCTTGAAAGATGCGTTTTCTTTCAAATTGTACTGCCATTTTTGGATCCAGAATGACTTCTGCCCCACCTAAAGCCAACGATTCGCGTTTAAGACGATGGTTGATCCATTGTTCAACAACCTTTGGACTGCTTATCCAGCCTAAAAAACGATCATTTTGTTTGACGGCATACATCTCAACCATCTGAGCATTGACATACTGTGCTTGGAACCAAGATTCTAGAACCAGGATGAGCGTCATACTCATCGCTACGATCCAGGCAGTCTTATCTTGCTTGATCCTTGCTTGAATCTGAATTAGGTATTGCTTCTGAAATAATGCTTTCAATGATTTTAAGCGTTTTACACGATCGTCATCATATAAAAAATTAAGGAACTTTTGAAGCTTTTGTCGTAAGCCTTTTTGGACGTTCTGGATGATTTGAAGCCATCCTCCCTTTTCCATCAGCGCCTCCTCTTAGTTGTCTTTTCAAGCATTTTTCTAGAGCGTGCAATGAGTTCTAGAAAACTACTTGAAAAGTTTTCTCTCTGAATCTGACACGAATGAACCATGGTTAGGCTGGACAAGCTAGAATTTAGCTTACCATAGGTTTTAAGCAGATACAACCCATAAGAGATGCAAATGTTATATAATCTTTCTCTTATTCTACGGCCATCGCTTCTTGATATGGACGAGCGATATTGACAAACTTATTAAATTCCTTTAAAAATGCAAGTTTGATCTTGCCTGTTGGTCCATTACGATGTTTGGATACGATGATTTCAACAATATTTTTTTCATCACTTTCGGGATTGTAATAATCATCTCGATATAAAAACGCTACAATATCCGCATCTTGTTCGATGCTTCCGCTGTCTCGCAAATCGGAAAGCATCGGCCGCTTATCTTGCCGGCTTTCAACGGCACGAGAAAGTTGGGACAATGCAATCAACGGTACGTCGAGTTCCCGAGCAAGGCCTTTCAGTTGACGCGAAATATCGGAGATTTCCTGTTGACGATTTTCTCCACCGCGTCCTCTTCCTGTGATCAGCTGTAAATAGTCAATGACCACAAGACCGAGCGGCCCGACATCGCGCATCAGACGCTTGAGTCGCGCACGCATGTCCATGGTCGTCACACCCGGTGAGTCATCGATATAAATAGGCGCTTCACCGAGCGCCGTGAGCGCAAAGACCAATTTCTCCCAATCTTGATCATACAGTTTGCCCTTTTGTAAAACTTGGGTGCTGAGGGTAGACTCTGCTGCGAGCATACGCCAAACGAGCTGTTCAACACTCATTTCTAACGAAAACATTGCAACAGGTCGCCGATGGCGAATAGCGATGTTTTGCGCAATATTTAATGCAAACGCCGTTTTTCCTACTGAAGGACGCGCTGCAACAATAATGAAATCGCTTTTTTTAAAGCCTCCTAACAGACTATCTAGATCATGAAAACCTGAGGTGAGGCCGGCGCTAGGCGCTTCTTGTTTGGAGCTTCTTTCAATCTCTTGATAAATATCACGCAAAACATCGGCAATGGGTATGAAATCTTTTTGGGTATGGCGCAGAGCCAATTGTCCGATGCGTCGTTCCGCTTCTCCAAGGATGCGGTTGGCTTCCTCCGCCTCCATATAAGCGCTTTCGATGATGCTCGTCGCTTGTCGAATGAGTTGACGGAGGAGTGATTTTTCAGCGACAATCTCTGCATAATATACTGCATTGGCAGCGGTCGGGACGCTTTCTAAAAGCGCCGTTAAATATTGTGCACCACCGACATCCTCCAAGGCGCGTTCTTCACGCAGTGCACTGCTCAAGGTGATGACGTCGATTGGCTCCCCTGCTTCTGCGATGTTCAGCATCGTTTGGTAAATGCGGCCATGTGCAGTACGATAAAAATCTTCCGGTCCAATGACCTCAGAAACAGCGAGTATTTTGTCGCTGTCGAGTAAGATGGAGCCGAGCACCGCCTGTTCAGCTTCGATGCTATGCGGTGGCGTACGTTCAAACATTGCATCCATCGCTTATCCCCCTCAACACCCCCACCGTATCACGATTCAGAAGTGAGTTCAACCGTGAGCGTCGCCGTGATTTCTGGATGAAGATGCACTTTGAGCTTATGCACACCGAGTGTTTTGAGTGGGTCTTTTAAATCAATTTTTCTTTTATCGAGGACAATGCCTTTTTCTTTTAGTGTATCGCTTATCGTCAAGGCGGTCACGGCACCAAACAATCGCCCGCCTTCGCCAGCCTTAACAGTCAAGCGAAAAGTTTGTGCTTCTAATGTTTGCTTAAGCTGTTCAGCCGCTTTTTTTTCAGCTTGTGCTTTCTCAGCTTCTTTTTGTTTTTCGACTTCCCATGCACGCAGGGCTTCTGGTGTTGCCAATACAGCCAGTTTACGCGGTAAAAGATAATTGCGCGCAAAACCGTCCTTAACTTCCTTGATCTCACCACGTTTTCCATGTCCAGGGACATCCTTTTGAAAAATAACCTTCATAAGATATTCACTCCTTTTCTGCACAAGATCCTACGTTGCGATGGTTATGACATCCCATCTTGGATATGGAACCATCGATGATTAAGTCGTTTTTTTGACTTGTCGCATCAAAAGATCATATAGCCCTAAGAGCCTTAGGATAAGGTCAAATGGCGGTAACACAAGAGCGATCAACGCCAACATACGCCACACCATGCGTGATCCTTTTTCTTTGCTCCAGCGGTAGATAAAAAACATTCCTTGCAGCATCAACATCGTGCTCGTAATTAAAAACATATTGACGATCACACGCCTATCAAGCGATGGCGAGATCGGCGGGTCCCCTGTATATGTGAGGAGGGCAAACAAAAAGTATAACCATAATAGCCATCTAGGAAAACTCAGCGTCGCTATCGATGGTAATGGTTTATGCCGAGAGCGAAAGCGACGAGACAAGCGTTCATATAAGACATAAAGGAGTATAGCCTGTAAAAAACTGTACAAGGTAAGCATATAAGGCATATAAATAATAAGGGTTGATACAAACAGTTGGAATGTAGTGGATCCTTCAGGCCAGAACATGTCAACGTTGTGTTCAAGTGGTGCCACAAGCGTATCTATCCACGATTGGAGTTGTATACCAGCAAGCTGAAGCGATCCAAACAAGAATACAACATTTAGAATGAGAAGCCATAGAAAGAGAAGACCTAGACTTTCCAAAGGACCAAGTGTCTTTTGGATTAGATAAGCGAGCCCATAACCGCTCAAAAGCGCGTAAAAAGTAAGAAAAAGACTACCCCATCCAAAAAAGAGAATGCTCACTACAAATGCGAACGCCAAAAACACAGTGCGGGTCCGTTGTCGTCCGAAAAAACCTTCGATAAAAAAAGGTGCAGGTAAAAGGAGCGGGTAGAGTAAGATGAGGGGCGTTTTGATCGTTATCATTAAAGCAACAATGTAGATCATGCCCAAAAAGACTGCTACGCTATAGTGACGCATAGGATTTTCCATCTTAGCGCCCCCCTTGATTCGTTAAAAAAAGAGGGAGTCTCCTCCCTCTTTTTTCTCGCTCATGACCCTTCATTTGTATAGGGTAGGAGCGCCACTTGACGCGCCCGTTTTATGGCAGTGGTTAACATGCGTTGATATTTTGCTTTGGTCCCTGTGACGCGTCGTGGTAAAATTTTACCACGCTCATTGATAAACCGGCGCAACAGATCAACATCTTTATAATCAATATAGGTGATTTTATTCGCTGTAAAATAGCATACTTTACGACGTTTTTTACCGCCTCTTCGCGCCATTTGATAACCTCCTTTCGCAATGCATCATTAAAGACCGAATGATCGCCACACACGGTCATTGCTCGTTGTTTACACCGTCAAACCGTTAAAAGGGTAAGTCATCATCCGATAAATGAATAGGCTCGGCTTCTCCGGCAAAAGGGTCGTCTCGTCTCGTGCTGCTGTTCTCGCCAGAGCGGGGGGGACGCGGGGCATCGTCTCGCGTGTTGTCAAGGAACTGAATGTTGTCGGCAACAATCTCCGTTACATATACCCGTTTACCTTCATTGTTTTCATAGGAGCGTGTTTGAATACGCCCCTCCACCGCACAAAGTCGGCCTTTTTTTAGGTAATTTGCAGCGAGTTCTGCTAACTGCCGCCAAGCGACGATTGAGATAAAGTCAGCTTCACGCTCACCCTGCTGATTGGTAAAGTTTCGTCCCACGGCCAACGTAAACGACGTCACGGCTATGCCACTACCCGTATAACGAAGCTCCGGATCGCGCGTCAGCCGTCCGATTAATACAGCACGATTGAGCAACGCTTATCTTCCTTTCTGCCGAAGGCCACATAATATAGAATCATTTTTTATCATTTATGAAGCAGCTTCGTCATGGCGTACAATCAGATGGCGAATAATGGGCTCCGTAATACCAACCACCCGTTCCAACTCTTTCACTGTATCCGCGTCACTATTAAAGTAAATGACGGTGTAAATCCCTTCACGAAACTTTTCAATCTCATAAGCCAGACGTCGTTTGCCCATGTTTTCGATCTTTTCGATCTGACCATGGTTGCCTTCGATCACTTGCTTAATGCGTTCGCGATGGGCTTCTACATCCGTATCGCTTAAATCCGGACGCAAGATAAACAAAATTTCATAACGCCTCATATCTTCCACCTCCTTCTGGACATAAGACCCTTTTCCGAAAAAAGGGTAAGGAGTGATCAGCTACACAGCGCATGCCGGTAGCGTTAGTCACATTAAGGTATTATAACAAGGTTTAGCGGTTCATGCAAGGTTTAAACGTTAAACCTGTCAATCGTCAGTGAAAATGTCACCTTAACTGTTCCTTGAAAATGTCATATACTCTGTCCGGGATTTGTTGATTATCGGGAAACGCCGTACATCCG
>JAVERJ010000158.1:0-5146 GCA_034007185.1 Candidatus Carbonibacillus sp.
GATCTTTTTCAGTGGCAAGAACAGGACCCGTCCTTTTTTCTGCATCGTTTACCATCGTTCGAAATTTTAGAACTTTAAAGATCTTATTCCCTTCCGTTACGCGTTCTTGCCTGTACAATACAGGTCCCGGCGACGTCATCTTGATTAAAATCGCAATGATCAACATCAACGGCAATGCCATTGTAAGCATCAAGAGTGATAAAATGATATCGATCCATCGTTTGATAAGCTTTAAATCTTCTGGAATTGAAAACTCGGTTAAAGCCATCATCGGAACATCGTGAAAAAGCAATAACTGCGGTTTTGACAGTACGATATCTTGCATCGTCGGTTCAAGGAGGACGAATTTATGCGTTGCCAACGCACGCGCAATAAGATCTTTTTTTAATCTTTCATCGAGATCGTTGCTAATAACAATCGTATCTGCCTGACGCCAAGCAGAAATGTCTTCGATGCGTTCATCTTCTACATTCATCATTGTCGAAAGAGGTAAGACATTGGTGAGTCTATACCATCCTTTTCCCCCGCCTAATATGGTTGAACCGATCTTATAAAGCTTATTTTCTGATCCAATGAGGAGGACATGCTTTTCCCCATGAACACATCGCCTTACCTTCAAAACCACAAGGCGCCAAAGACCGAGCAATAGCCATTGGTCCGCCAAAGCAATGATGAAGATGCTTCGTGGAAATGCAAACTCGCGGATAAAAAAAGTCGCTGTCGTCACCACGAGTTGCAGAAAAAAAAGGGATAAACCAAGCGAAAAAACAATATCAAGCGATGTTTTGCGTGCAATCGCATAAAGACCATACATTGAAAATAAAATATATGTAGCGAGCACAATCACTGGTATCAACTGTATAAAAGGATCGATGTTTTCTTTAGGCGGCGTAAAACCAAAGCGTAAAAAGTAAGCGATGACATAACCAATCAAAACCAAGATCATATCGAACAACACAACAGCAAGCTTACTCAGACGAAAATAGCGCACAAAAAACGCTTGCATCTCGGTTCACCCCTGCCCTTCTAATGCTATTGAGATGGTTATAGATTAATCATACTAGGAATCTTTTTTTTGCACAAGTTCTTTGTAGATATCTAACGTCTTTTGATACATATGGTCGAAAGTAAAATATCGTTCATAACGTTCTCGTCCTGCCTGGCCCATGCTACGTCTCAACATGGGTGAGGTGATCAACTTTTTAAGATAACCTGCAAGTTCATTGACGTCTGCACCTTTTACCAAAAAGCCAGTTTCCCCATGTACGACCGCTTCACGTACGCCACCGACATCCGAAGCGATCACTGGGAGACCGGCACGCATCGCTTCAACGATGCTGAGTGGAAACCCTTCCCAGCGGGATGTTAGTATAAATATATTGGATGATGCGAGCCGATCTGGCACATCATCGCGACGTCCCAAAAACGACACACGATCTTCCAACCCTAAGTCCTTAACCTGATGACGCACGTCACCTAGCAAGGGTCCATCCCCGACAAAATCGAGCGTCCATTGTTCCGTTTTTAATTCAGACAATGCATTTAACAAAAGCGTGTGTTGTTTTTGATGCCCAAACCGTGCGACCATGATCAATTTTACCGGATCGCGCTCCGGGATGGCCCTAAGATCTTGTGATACATCCAGCATACCGTTATGGATCGTGACAATCTGATCCGCTCGACCGACCTTTTCTCTTATCGCCAGCATGCGATCGTATTCCGATACCGTGATGATCTTATGAGTCAAACGCGCTGCCCATCGTTCGATGGCTCGGTATATCATTCGCTTTTTAGGACGGATACCCTCCGTAAATGCCCAACCATGAGCGGTAAAAGTAACAGGCAGGGAAAGTCGGTGTGCTGCCAGCCTGCCGAGAATTCCTGCCTTAGAGGAATGCGTGCACACAAGCTCTGGATTGAGTTCTTCTAACGTCCGTCTGATTTCTAAAAAAGCTAAGACATCCCGGTAAGGGTGAATCGGATGCACAAGGTGCTTCAGTGCCCGATATGGGATGTCACGGTTTTCGAGCATCTCGGTAAAGGCACCGCTTCCGCCGCACAAAACGGTCACTTTATGACCACTTTCTTGTAAGGCTTGCGCTAAATCTCGCACATGGATCTGTGCTCCCCCGATATCATCGCCGCGGGTGATGATAAAAACGATGTTCAAATGACTCACCTTTTTCTCACTGAGTTTTTTATGCTCAAGTATTGTTCATGATTTCGCTCAATTAGTGTTTATTTTTTAATCTTTTTAGTAATTAAATGCTCATATATCTCTTCCCATCGATCTAAAATACGCTCTATATTATAGTTTTCATAGATGCATTGCTGTAATTGTTTTCCTAATCTTGTGGTAACTTAGTAAGCTTGATAAGGCATCCGCTACTCCTTTTGAAACAACAACAACACCGTCTGCCCAAGGATAAAAGATACGCGCCCATAAAGGCATAAGCCTATCACGCATACTTGTTGCATTTGTACTCGCTCTACTCAGAGTACTATGCACGCTTACGACGACACGCGTTCGTACGCGTGAGAGTTTTTTTGCCCACAAGGCTACAATATTGGCGTGATCTAATGCCGATAATAAGGCCTCTGGTCTTTCTTTGCGTAAATAGCGAATAAGGCCAAGTAAACTGTTCAGCACGCGCTGGCTCTTGAGGTCAATCACGCGTACATGATCTGGAACTTCTGAAAGATAAGGTCCATCTGTTTGAGCGAGAACCAAATCTACTTTATACCCTCTTTCAGCAAATCCTCTTGCCAAATTTAACATAACCCGTTCAGCCCAACCACCACGGAGAGAAGGAAGAAATAATGCTATTAATTTGTTATTCAAACCATCAGTTAAACTTTTCATCTTCTTCGCCCTCCATTTAGCCATAAAGTTGTTCTACAACGTAAGGATTGAGATAATCACATAATACATTTGCCCTATAAGCCTGGTTTCTTTATCGCCGATGATCATGCCGCTTTGAACTTTTTGTGTTTTAGTAAAGTAACCAAAGTCATGTATACGATCTCTTTTTAATCCTTTTTCACCTGCCATTTCAAAAATTTTATCAGCTCACCTCGATAATGGCCTACGTTAAATATCAAAATCGAAATACCATAAACAATGACGGCTCCCATGATCAGCAATAAAAAAACGACCAGCTGTTCCTAACATATAAGAAAAAGCTAAAGTAAATGTAAATGGAAACCCATACGTAAAAAGCTTTTTTACCACTGCAGGATCCCACTGTGGAATAATCTTCGCCCAATGCTGTTTCCAACCGTAAAAAGAAGCCATCAACGCTCCAAAAAATCCGCCAAATAATGCCCCATAGGCACCAAAACCTGCATATGCAAGGAGTCCACCGATTAAAAGCGCAGCGATCGCCCGCACAAACGTACTGATAGCAAATTCAAGCCGTCTAAACTGAACAACGAAGAGATTGAGATTGAGTTCTTGCCAGGCCGTGGCCCAAGTCAAGAATAGCAAAATAACATAGGCAATGATCGAAAGGTTAACAACTTGAAAGCAATAAGCCCCCATCACGATCACGCCGGATACAAGCAGCATCATTAAAAATAAACTGAGTATGTTTGATAAGAGTGGCGCTACATTTTCTTTGTAAGTTAAATAATATCTTAATAGAGACAACTTGAGCCAATAAAACAATAAAACATTCAATAAACCCGCTATCGCAATCACAAGCGCATAAAATCCATAGCGCTCAGGTGTCAGCAATCTGGTATAAAGAGCAATGGCTAGAAAATTAAAGATGCCCGCAGCACTTCTAGCAAGAAAGTAACTCAGACGGTGATGGTTTGATTATTTCCTAGATTTATAATTTCATAAGTCGATCCATCATAGTCCATCGCCTGTCGAACACCTTCGATGATGTCATCAATATAAGTATAATCACGGCGGGTACTGCCATCGCCATAAATCGGAACGGGTTTTCCTTCTAGCATAAGCCGCGCAAACTTATGAATCGCAAGATCCGGACGCTGCCGAGGTCCGTAGACAGTAAAAAAACGTAAGGCGATAAAACGTATGTCATACAAATGGCTATACACATGCCCGAGCAGCTCACCGCTCACCTTCGTCGAAGCATAAGGACTAATCGGCCGTAGGACACAGTCATCTTCTCGCCACGGAACATTCGGATTGACGCCATAGACGCTGGATGAGGAAGCAAAGACGAACTGCTTGACACCAAACTTTTTTGCAATCTCTAGCATATGTTGCGTGCCCATGACATTGACCAGCTGATAGCCGAACGGATCATCGATCGATGGACGCACACCGGCTTTGGCAGCGAGATGAACGATGACATCATAGGTTGTACTCTGTCGTTCAAGAGCTGATTTCAGCGCCTCATAATCTCGGATATCGAGTTCAAGAAGCGCATAATGCGGTTGGCTTAAATGCTCGCGGATGTTTTTACGCTTGATGAGCGGATCGTAGAACGGGTCAAAGTTATCGATATTGGTCACTGCCCAACCTTCTTTTAGAAGGCGATCAATGAGATGTGAGCCGATAAACCCCGCACCGCCGGTGACCAGAGCATGTTTCATCGCCCCACCCCCGTATAGACCCAACCTGCTTTACGTACCTTCTGAGGATCGAATACGTTACGCCCATCAATCATGACGGGGGATCGCATTCGATTTCTAAGCGCATCTAGATCGAGGTCTTTGTATTGCCTCCACTCTGTTGCAATAAGAAGGGCTTCGGCACCTTCCGCCGCTTCATATGGGGACAGGGCAAAGGTGATCTCTTCCCTCTCGGCGGGACTAAAATTCTCTTTCGCGCGTTCCATGGCCAAAGGATCATGCACACGCACATGCGCTCCACGCTCAAGCAACATTTTGATGATGGCGATCGAGGGTGATTCGCGAATGTCATCGGTATCTGGCTTGAAGGCGAGCCCCAAGATGGCAATCGTTCGGCCACGCACACCTTTTAAGAAAGACTGCATCTTTTCAATCAGCCGTGTTCGGTTCAGTACATTGACCGTACGCGCTGCTGCAACGATGGGCATCTCATAATGATACTCGCGGCCAACTGCCAAAAGGGCAGCCGTATCTTTGGGAAAGCAGCTTCCACCCCAACCCAAACCGGCAGCGAGATAGCGTGCACCGATACGTGTAT
>JAVERJ010000003.1:0-32534 GCA_034007185.1 Candidatus Carbonibacillus sp.
TAACGGTAAACCTTTCTTGAAGTGACAGAAGCGCTTTAACTAGGGCTTCAGCATCATCCATCATACCCATGCCCCCGCCCATGATTAAGATCATACCATTTTTTTCCGGAAGTTGTAACATCGAGCGCGCAACATGCTTCTTAGGCAGTGCAGCAAAACGCGGTTCGATCGGTATCCCCGTGGCCATCACCCGAGATTCAGGAATGCCTTGGGCAATCAGTCTTGCTTTAAGGACGTCAGAGCTTACCAAATACATATCCGTCCCTTCGCTCAACCAAAAACGGTGATCCGTATGATCCGTCATAACTGTAAACAGTGGGACATCTAGATAGCCTAGGCGTTTTAAATAAGCCATTCCCTGTGCGGCAAAAGGGTGTGTGGATACGATGACATCCGGATCGAACGTCTGAACATATGTTGCCATGCGCTTGACACCTAAAGCTGTAAAATGCTCTAAAAGTGGAGCACGCTTTGCTTCTTTCGTTTTTTGATAAGCGAGACGATACGCTGCTGGAAAATAACGCAATGCGCTAAAGAACGTTCGGCGCATCACTATATGTAAAAATGGGTGCGTATCGCGCATAAAATCTGCAACTTGAATGTATAGCTGGTCGTTGAGTTCACCAAGCGCCTGAGCCAATGCAAGAGCCGCATGACGATGCCCCTCACCATAGTCACTATGAAAGATGAGCACTTTTTGGTTTGTTTCCCTCAATGCTCAGGTCCCCTCTCTTCAAAAATCAACGCATCAATCATGATCTTTGTGGTTCAAAAAAACTTTTATGGGAAAATCCATAAAAAACAGCTATCGATAAAAGTAAAAAAGCAGACGTAACGATCGTTCCTACTGTCGAAAAATGTAGCGCGATAAATCCGCCCAAAGCAGGCCCAATCAGAACGCCAATCCCTTCAATACTGGAAAAAAGTCCCCAACCCATGCCTTTATAATCTTTTGGCACGTATTGAGCTAAAAGTGCATTCCAAGCCGGTAAGACACTGGCGTAAAAGCCCCCCAAAAGAATCGCTAACACGATCGTCGCAGAGACACTTTTTAACAATGGTGCGATCCATAAAACAGTCGAAAGGCCAAGAAAACCGACCACTAAAAACCATTTTTTCCCAAAATGATCGGCAAGTCGCCCCATGGGTAAAAGTGCAAGCATGGCCACAGCGCCGCCGGACATGAGCACATAGGAGTAATCACTGTACGTAATTCCTAAGTGTTTAGAGACAAAATCTGGTAAAACAGGTATGAGCATACCAGCAGCAAGCGTTTGCATAAGCATACCTGGTAGGAGGGGACGCGTATGACGAATTTGACGTTTTAAAGCAGACCATTGCTCTCGTAAGCGCGGTGCCTTGAGACCGACAATCGGTTGATTACTCAAAAAAATTGTCGAAAGGATACCGAGTGCCCAGAGTATTAAAGACAGTATGAGTGGAAACTTGGATTGGTGATCGAGGAAGAAGTTGGTTAGAACCAATCCTCCCCCTGTGCCAATGAGCCAGAAAGCGTACAAAAGCCCCATCTGTGTACTGCGCAATCGTTCTTCGACGAGGGACATCGCTACCAGCCAGACAGGTGAGATACCGACACCAAAAAGCGCTGCAGCAGCGATAAACCCCCAAGCTACGTGCATCCAGGGAAGCGCTAAAAGACCAAAAAAGGCCAAAAGCATGCTGATCATAATAACCCATCGTACGCTCAAGTGATCGAGTATTGCCCCCGCGATGGTTTTACCAACCAAATCCACCAAGGAATGTGCTGTGACAGCCATGCCGACGACAGCGATAGACATGCCAAGCGTTTTTTGTCCATATACAGGTAAAAAAGCATAAATGATCGATCCGCGAACAAATTCAACAATAAAAAGAAGCAAAGCGAGATGCAAAAACCTTAGGCTAAACGAATGACTCGACATGATCGGCATAGACCGTCTCCTTTTAATACTGTAATGAACCCTTTACTGTTATAAGCATGCATCGATGATCGCGGTTGTGTGTCATACGCGTTAACGACGTTCATCCATTTCTTTCAATAATTTTCCAAGACCACGATACAGTTTGTCAATCACCCGATAAGCGTAGCCAAAATCACCAAAGGTCCCACGTCTAGAGACAACCACATCCACTGCTGCGCGCAGTGGTGAGAGACGATAGACCGTTAACATCATATCATACGTCCCTAAGAGGCTACGCTTTTCAACAACTAACTCGCCCCGTTTTGTATCGACGTGTGTTATTTGCCAGCCCGGTAAAAGCGTGCTCAAATGCTCTTCTAAAATCTGGATGACATGCTCCGGCTTTTCTCGATAGTAACGCGTCTTAAGCGCCGGATCGTGCGCTTCATCCCGTGTTTCTTCGCGACTTAAAAACCAGTGTTTGATCCAATATCCTATACGCAAACATGAGCCTCCTATGATACGATAGTATACCCAGGCACATACGATATGTTTATTGTACCGAAAAACGATGCATCACTCAACAAATAATACCAAATGTTGTACAATGAACCCATGAATGCAAAGAAAGGAGTTAACAAATGTCTTCTGTTTCACGGCGAATCACTGATTACCTGATCATCATTTTGTTTTCTACTGTGTTAGCGTTCTCTTATAATTTACTCTTACTTCCGCACAAAGTGCTCTCTGGAGGTGTAACCGGTGTCGCTATGATCATCGGACTTATCACACCGATCAATACAGGTTGGATCATATTGCTGTTTAACATCCCATTGTTTATCTTTGGTTTTTATACATTAGGTAAGGTCTTTATTGCACGTAGTGCATTGTCCGTTGCCCTCACATCCATATTAATGAACCTTATCCCTGTCTATCAGTTGACCACCGATCCGATTTTATCGGCTGTATTTGGTGGCGCATTGGCCGGACTTGCGACCGGTATGATTTTTACAGCTTCCGCTTCTACTGGTGGGCTCGATATTATCGGCATGTTCATTTCCAAAAGACGAGATTTTCCAATGGGCACGCTCATGTCTTCTTTTAACGCTGTCATTATATTTATCGCAGGTTTTCTGTTTACATGGGATCAGGCGCTCTATACCATGCTTTCGATCTTTGTCGCAGGGCGTGTGGTGGATACGATCTTTACCCGCCATATTAAGCTGACACTCATGATCGTCACAGAAAATGGCGAAGCTGTTCGTGAAGCACTTCTAAAACAAATCGTTCGCGGCATAACCGTTTTAGAAGGCGTCGGAGCCTACTCAAAAAACAAAAAAACGGTCTTAATGACCGTTGCCACACGCTACGAACTCCCAGTAATTAAAGGACTGATACGCCAAGCGGACCCTAAAGCCTTTGTCAATATTATGCAAACCGTAGAAGTGATGGGGGCCTTCACGCGGTTACCATGACAGTTTATCCACCGATATAAGACATCTCTATTTTTTTTCGTTTTTGCAGTTCCGCCGTCTCGGAAAGCCGTATCTCTGAGTAACGATCACGTCGTCCAGACCATGTCTCTTGTATCATCGCTAAAAGTGTTTCATCATCCGCACCTTCTCGCATGCGTTCTTTTAAATCCGTCCCTTCAGAAGCAAATAAACATGTGAATATTTTACCGTCTGCAGAAAGACGGGCACGCGTGCACGTACTGCAAAAAGCCTGCGTTACAGACGTAATAAAACCGATTTCAGTCGTCGTCCCTTTATATCGATAGCGCTTCGCCACTTCGCCAAAATAATGTGGATGAACCGGTTCCAACGGCATCTCACGATCGATCATTTGCAATATTTCCTGGCTCGGTACAACATGATCCATGCGCCAACCGTTGGCATTGCCAACGTCCATAAATTCAATAAAACGGAGCGTAAGACCGCGTTCACGAAAGTAACGCGCCATCGGTAAGATATCTTGATCGTTCATGCCGCGTTTGACAACCATGTTAATCTTCACTTCCAACCCGGCTTCTAAAGCGGCATCAATCCCTTTTAATACGAGATCCGGTGCAATCCCTCGACCATTCATCAGCCCAAAAGTCCTCTCATCAAGGCTATCGAGACTGACGGTCACCCGTTTTAAACCCGCTTCCTTAAGACGTTTTGCATACCGTGGCAAAAGTATACCATTGGTCGTCATCGCAATATCGATCGGTGTGGCAACAGCTTCTAATACGTCTTTAATCCACGTGTCTAACCCTACACGCAAAAGCGGCTCGCCACCGGTAATACGCAACTTTTTTACACCGAGATAGATAAATAGTTTTACTAAACGTGTCATTTCTGAAAAAGAGAGAAGGGCCGACTGCGGTAAAAATGCGTAATCAGGACCGAAAACATCTGCTGGCATACAATACGTACAACGAAAATTACATCGATCGATCACCGATATACGCAGATCTTGAAGCGGTCTCCCCAATGTATCAGACACCATGACGATGCCACCTCCCCTCCTGGTAACGCTATCATCGCATACTTTATCGTTCTTGACAAGTCTTCTCAGAGGCTGAGATGAACCATGTGTTACATCTTTTTTTCTATATGGTGTCAAAGCCCTAGAGAACGTCATGTTCATACACGATCTTACCTGTCCGCGTCGTATCGTAACCTCCGAGTGACTCAACTGCTGCTTTAAATGTATCACTTCGAATAAGTTCGAGCAGTTGTTGACCACGTTGACTTTCGGCGAAAGAACGTTCAAAAAGCAGCTCATAAGATTCTTCGGCAAGTGGAATAAAATCGAGATCAAACGCGCGTGCTGCGCTTAAAATACCTAGGCCCACGTCGGCTTCGCCCGAGGCCACTTGCGCTGCAACAGCAAGGTGAGAAACGGCTTCTTGTGTATAACCATAAATATTCGATGCATCCATTCCTTCTTTTTTCAACCAATAATCGAGAAGTATCCGTGTCCCCGATCCACGTTGGCGATTGATAAAAATTAAGTCTTTTTGAAGCAGATCGCGCACTGAGCGTATGCCCCGCGGATTTCCTTTAGGTACAAGCCACCCTTGAATACGCCCGACAAGATGGATCAGCAAGACTGATCGCGAACGGACATAACGTTTTATAAAAGGAATATTATATGTCTCCGTTTCTGGATCGAGAAGATGAATTCCAGCCACATGGGTTTCATCTTTTTCTATAGCCATAAGCCCACCCATACTGCCGACATGATGCGAGGCAATTGAAAGCCCAGGATGCTTTTGCTTTAACAAGGAGGCTATCACATCAACGGTTAAATCGTGACTGCCGGTGATAACGATTTTGTTTTTTATCGCCTCTAAGGGATGAAACAATTCAATCTCCACCGTCTCTCCTTGTTCATATCCCAAGACTTCCGGTGGAACAGTGAGCAATCCGTCCGCACGGACCAGAGAAGTTGTAACCCCAGCCGCCCGGCTCAAAGGATTTGCCACCAGCTTTCCAGAAACTTCTCCTAAACTGACACGTATAAAATCGCTTGTTCCCATCTGCGAAACAATACGCCGCCCGAGCCGCGCCTTTATGCGTACAGGATCCGGCGGTACTTGCCCCAAAGCTCGATATAAAAAAGGGCGAACAAACCAACGCATCGCTAAAAACGCTGATACTGGATAACCCGGAATCCCGACAAGGGGCTTTTGATCTTTCTCACTCACTGCTAACACGACAGGTTTTCCGGGTCGTGTTGCTACACCATGCGTTAACACCTGCCCGAACCGTTCAAAAACATGACGTGTATGATCTTTTCCACCAGCCGATGAGCCAGCATTAACGATCACAAGATCATATGATTGAAGGGCTTCTTCTAACGCACGTTCCAGAGCCTTTGGATCATCACGAACAATCGGAAAAACATGTGCGCATCCACCGGCATCATGTACCTCTGCTGCCAACATCGTGCTATTGAACTCAATAATCTCACCTGGTTTGACATGGTGACTGGGCGCAATCAGCTCGTCACCTGTCGGTAAAATTGCAACGCGTGGACGTGCAAACACTTTAACTTCTGTAATGCCACCTGCTAACATCGCAGCCAAATCATACGATTTTAAAGCATGGTAAATCGGAACGAGCATCTCTCCGGTCACCACATCTTCGCCGATGGGGCGGATATGCTGCCACGGATGCACGGGATCCATAATTTCCACTGAGCCATCCTCTAAAAGATTGAGATCTTCAATCATAATGACAGCGTCTGTGCCCTTAGGCAATGCATCACCGGTATTCACCCATACATAATCATGTTTTGATAAACGGATCGGTGTGCGCTCGGTCGCCCCGTAAGTATGCTGGGCCCATACAGCAATGCCATCCATTGCTGAGGCGTGATAGTTCGGCATAGACACACGCGCATACACATCTTCTGCTGTTACTCGATGGAGCGCTTCTGTGACAGGAATCACTTCTGTTCTCAAAACAATTTGAGCCTCTTTTAAAAATCGCGCCTGTGCCTCCACGAGCGGTTGATCCGTCAAATATACATGTCGTTCGTGGATCTCCTTCATCTGTTCTCCTCCTAAACATGCAATATAATCGAATATGCGATGATTGAAACGCTTACAATATATAAAATCTGAACTTTATGAACGCATTGCTCGCGACATACATCCTTCATATAGAATAACTTCAGCCTGCTCTCCACGTAAAAAACCTTCTTTTTCCTCAGGAATCCGCAAGAGCCCATCGCTTTCAGCCAAAGTATAGATCAGACCGCTTTTCCCTAGCCTCGGCTCTGCCCACAATACCCCATCCTCATCGATTAGACGAACACGCACGTAATCCGTTCGTCCGGACTGTGAGGCGATGTTGCGCGTGATACGGGCATAGACCCGGATCGGAGAACAAAACGAATGACCACTCATGCTATAAAAAAGTTCTCTTCCAATAATATGGGCAATAACCATGGCTGAAGCTGGATGACCGGGTAATCCTAAAATCGGTTTACTCTTGCTGATCCCGAGCATCGTCGGTTTACCTGGACGAATGGCAAGACCATGAAATAAAACCGTTGAATCAGGCAACGACTTTAAAACCTCAAAAGACCAGTCTCGCTGCCCCACGGAACTCGCCCCTGATAACACCAATCCATCATGTGTTTCTAAAAGCGTTTGAGCCTTTTGTAAATAACTAGAAAAATCATCGGCAATAATCCCTGCATAGGTTACCTCGGCTCCCCAACTTTTAAAGAGGGCTGACAACGAATAACCGTTCATGTCTCGCACTTTCCCTAACGGCAAAGGTCGCGTGGTCACAGGGACAATTTCATCGCCAGTCGATAAGATGGCCAGCTTCGGTTTTTGATAGATGGGCACCATGTTCTCCCCTAACCCTGCCAATAAAGCTAACTGAGCAGGACCAAGGAGGGTACCTTTTCTTAAGGCGACGGAACCTATTGCATAATCCTCACCTTTTTGAATGATATTTTCCCCAGGCGCAACTTGTCTGAAAACATTCAGTACATTCCCTAACACCTCTACGTGTTCCAACATGACAACAGCATCGGCTCCCTCTGGTACCATACCACCCGTTGGTATTTCGGCAGCTTCACCAGGATTAAGAGGCCGCTTAGGTACCTTGCCCATGGCGACAGAGAAGGCAATATCAAAAAAGGCTGGCAATGCATCACTCGCCCCAACCGTCTCATGCGCCCGAAGGGCATACCCATCCACCGTAGAACGGCTAAATGCAGGGAGATCTTCTTTGACCGTGATGTCTTCAGCTAATACGTACCCCAAAGCGTCTTCCAGATGCCATTGAGAGACTTTACTTACCGGAACGACATGCTTTGAAATGAGTGAAAGGGCATCATCGACAGAGACAACATGCATAAAATCCATATAACAGGCCCCCTTGTAAAGGGTAAATTTGAAGCATCGTTTTTTAATGTTTTCCTCACACTTTTTGATTGTTAACGCTTTAAGACTTTTGATATGATATTGATAAAGTTCAAGCAATCTAAAGCGCTAAATGTTTATTTTAAGTATACCAGTTCGTTACGCACTATGACAAAAGGAAAGGAGCACGTACGATGATCATCCGGCTGTTTGCCAACTTTCGAGATATATGTGGGGCGAATGCTGTAACCATCACGCCAAATACACCGACCGTACGCGGCGCACTACAAGCTCTTATAGAACAGCATCCAGCAATGAAAGCAGCCCTATTCGAAAAGGATGGTGAGACATTGCGTCCATTGGTGCATATACTGATTAATGGGAAAAATATACATTTTATGAACGGGCTAGAGACTGAAATACAGGAAAGCGACAGTTTTGCGCTTTTTCCACCCGTTGCCGGTGGTATGTGAACACAGGCTACAAAAAACAGGCCCCGCCAATGCGTTTTAGGCCCGTCTTATTGTATAATCTATTTGTTTTGATAAACTGTCGGCCGCACAATCGTAACTTTAGTCATGAGTAAAGCCGACAAATAATTTTTAGACCCTAATGATCAAGCGCCTACGATACCGAGTTCTTTTAATTTTTCTTCTGGGACGATGCCATCTTCCCAGCCACGGACATGATAGTATTCATCAAGCATCTCTTGTAAATGACTGACTTGCCCTGCACTATGACCTGTTCCTGGTTCCTTCAAAAACCGTTCTGGTAAGAGATCATCTTCTCTACGGTTAAATCCAGCTAAATTGTTGTAATAACGTTCTAAATTGTAAATGCGCTCCCCAGCTTTTAGTACATCATCAGGCGTCATGGGAATCCCCGTCATAGACGCATATTGTTCCGCATAATGTTCAGCCGTCTCCGAGAAAGCAGAGAATTTGCATATATCCATTGAGTCAGAAAAGGCATGCAGATCCTGAAATAATTTTAACAGTGCGCCCTTCCCCGCTACAGCTAAGCGATCAACAGGTTCAGGGATACCCATAATCTCTGCGGCTACACTATAACCCCGCAAGTGACATGCACCACGATTACTTGTGGCATAACCGAGTCCAATGCCTTGGATCCCTCGAGGGTCATAAGCTGGGATGGACTGACCCTTGACAGACATCGATAGCTCTGGAGCCCCGATTGACGCGGCAAAGCGTGCTGGCCCTTCAGCCAACGCATCGCCTAAACCTCGCCGAAATGCGATATCTTCGATGAGTTGGATCATATGATCAGCATCGCCAAACTGTACTGACGCATCTATGAGACCACGTTCAGAGGCCTCCATGGCCACAGACAAGGCATGACCCACTTCGATCGTGTCGATGCCATATTCGTTGCACTGATTGATCATAAACGCAATGGCTTCAGCATCCGATACACCACAGTTTGCACCAAGTGCCCAACCAGATTCATATTCAAAACTTTCTGTACGGGTTTTATACTTACCGCTTTTGACTTCAACTTCTTTTTTACATGCAACTGGACACGCGTGACACGTATTGTCAGCCACAAGAAGGGTTCGGTTGACCGTCTCACCACTGTGACCTTCCGCTTCAACAAAATATGTCTCTTTTGAATTGAGCGTGGGAAGCGCACCTACTTCATTAATAATATTAGTGAGAACGTTCGTTCCATATACAGAAAGACCGCCTTTACGAGGTGCCGTGACGGCGCCTTCGACAATCGCCTTCAGAGCTTTTTGAGTTGCCTTACGGTTTGCTTCTGGATCACTGGGTTGGGGAAGATTGCCTTTTTGTGATGCTTTAATCACAATGGCTTTAAGTTTCTTGTAACCAGCAACTGCGCCTGTGCCCCCTCGTCCAGCAGCCCGATCGTTCTCGTTAATAAATCCTGCGTAACGGACAAGATTTTCTCCACCCGGACCGATCGTTATCACACTCAAATCATCTGCACCATGACGCTCTTTTAACATCTTGACCGTTGTTCGTACACCTTTTCCCCATAGATCACTCGCATCTAAAAGTTTTCCTTCACCGTTTTCTACATAGAGATAGACTGGCTTGTCACTGCGTCCCTGGATAATGATATTGTCGATACCTGCCCACTTCATCCGGGCTGCTGACCAGCCACCCATGTGCGAATCCGTCACGGTTCCGGTAAGTGGTGATTTGGTGACGACTGCCAGTCGACCGCTCATAGGAGCAAGTGACCCAGTCACCGGACCCGTCATAAAACACAGGAGGTTTTCTGGTGAAAACGGTTCAACATGAGGACCATTATCGAATACGTACTTCACACCCAATCCTCGACCACCGATATACTGCCGCGCTAACGTTTCATCTAGTGCACGCGGTGTTACCATCCCGGTCGTAAGATCGACAACCAGCTCACGATGTTTAAAACCACCCAGTGTCACAGTGATGCCTCCTTTACACATGATTTTTGACAACGCAATCACGATCACCCATAAGCTAGGATTGATATGATTCGAGATACACCAATCACAATCACTATCTATTCTCATCTTTTGATTATCTTCTATTTTACTATACTTTAAATTAACAATCAATTAAAATTTCTTTTTCATTTTTTTATCATTCATTAACGCATCTGCTTCTCTACTTCGTCGATACAGATATGATACAATCATTGTTACCAAGTAGTTGAGGATCATCCATAAAGGGGTTAGGGATATGAGTGAAAACGTCTGGTCACGTTACAGCCGTCAAATTTTATTTACACCCATCGGCCGGGACGGTCAGGAAAAGCTCTTAAAAAGTCGTGTTGCTATCGTCGGCCTTGGGGCACTCGGTACGGTGAGTGCCAATCATTTGGTACGTGCAGGTGTCGGTTACTTAAGGCTTATCGATCGGGATTTCGTAGAAATGTCAAATCTACAAAGGCAAATGCTTTTTGATGAAAACGATGCGCAAGCATTACGTCCAAAGGCGATTGCGGCTAAAGAAAAGCTTTCCTTCATCAACAGCGAGGTTGTGATTGACAGTATGGTCACAGATTTAGCCCCTGATAATGCCGAAGCACTTCTCGGTGATGTCGATCTGATCATCGACGGAACGGATAATTTCTACGTTCGTTTTTTGATCAACGATGTAAGCGTCAAACTCGGTATCCCTTGGATCCATGGAGCAGTGATCAAAAGTCGCGGTATGCATGCCTTTTTTCATCCGCCGCACACACCTTGTTACCGCTGTCTTTTCCCAGAGCCGCCAACCACACAAGGCGAAACATGCGATACCGTTGGTGTCATCGCACCGATTGTCGATATCATTGCATCCTTAGAGACAAGCGCAGCTTTAAAATATATTGTAGGAGACAAGGATCATCTGCCAACATCCCTGATCGATATAGATGTCTGGAAACTTCAGTGGGGATCGATCGATATCCGTGAAGCTAAAAATCCAGATTGTCCAGCTTGTGGTAAGCATCATTACGAATTCTTAGAAGATAGAACCCAAATACCACTTACGACGCGCTTATGTGGAAGAGATGCGGTTCAAGTCCGACCTCAGCACACCAAAGACTTAGAGTTAGACGAGATCGCTAAGCGCTGGCGATTGCTAGGTCCGGTCAGACAAAATGAATATTTGGTACGTTTAGAATTAGGCACCATCATTCTTACATTATTTCAAGATGGGAGGCTTTTGGTCCAAGGTGTCGATCAGAGCGAACGCGCCTTACGTCTTTATGAACAATACGTTGGTCGCTAACATGTGTCCCAAACTTTTCAAACCGTATGATTAAGATGACGATCCTAACCGATCATCACGGTGTTTCCGAAGACTTTTCATGTAAGCTTGATACATTTTGGTAAGCGCCCGTTTTTCAATCCGAGAAACATACGATCGCGATATGCCAAGAATATCAGCGACTTGACGTTGCGTTTGTTCTTCATCACCTGCTAATCCAAAGCGGCGAATCAAGACTTCGCGTTCGCGATCATCTAAAATATGTAAAAACCGTTGCATTTCTTTTTTCTCCAGACGTATTTCTACTTTTTCACCAATGTCTTCTTCATCGCTCGGTAAAACATCAATTAAAGAGATTTCATTCCCCTCTTTATCCATACCAATCGGATCATAGATCGATACATCGTTTTGACTTTTCTTATTGGATCTTAGATGCATAAGAATCTCATTCTGTATACATTTTGCAGCATATGTCGCGAGTTTTGTTCCCTTTTGCATATTGTAAGTATCAATGGCCTTAATCAGGCCGTACGTACCAATGGATAACATTTCTTCTTGTTCTTCACTCGACCGTGCATATCGTTTCGTGATATGGGCAACCAATCGTAAATTATGCTCAATCAGCTTATTACGCGCCTCTCGATCCCCCTCTTCCAGGCGCTTAAGTGCTTCTCGCTCTTCATCTTCAGAGAGTGGCTGTGGGTAACTCTGGTTTTTAAGATGTGAAACAAGAACACCGATCTCCTTAACGATCATAAACAAAAATCCAAAAATAGACACGTCCGACACCTCCTCTCTCACCTTATGTGGTAAGGCGATGGCATTTGCCTGTCCCTTAAGAGAAATAATTGCAAAAGAAAAAAGACTGGCATCTTCCAAATGATCCTGCCAGTCTTTTTATGCGTCGCTACTTGTTTATTTTCAGGTTATCCCTCACGTGCACCCAACATGATCAGAAGTGTATCTAAATCTTTTTTAAATACATCCTGAAAATGAACGCCTTGTTCCCACTGTTCTTTCGTAATATTTTCAATCGGCGAAAGTTCCACAGCTTTCGTTCCTGTCTCTGCCTGGATGGTTTTAGCCACTTTATTTTCAACAAGATCTTCAAAGCCGATGTATTGGATATGCTTCATACGTATCTCCTCAATAATCGCAGCCATCTCTTTTTGCGACGGTTCTGCACTGGGTGAAAGACCACTGATAGAAGTCTGCTCTAGGCCATAATCCCGCGCCAAATAACCAAACGCTTTATGAGAGACAACAAACGTTTTCGTCTTTGCATCTTTAAGACCTGCACGAAAATCTTGATCCATCTGATCGAGCGTGGCGATGAGCTTTTCATAATTGGCTTCAAAATCTGCCTTGTGTTCAGGATCACGCGCACTTAAAGCATCAACGATGTGCTGACCAATGATTTTGGCGTTTGGAATGCTAAGCCAAATATGCGGATCATAAGTTGTGGCATGCGCAGCATGCTCATCCCCATGCTCGTCGCCATGCTCATCCTGAGTCGCCGTTGTATCAGCATGACTATGGCTGTGACCTGGTAAAAGATCAATACCTTCATGCACTTCAACAACATCGGTCTTAACTGGACTTATATTGTCCCGCGCTTTATCGATCCATCCTTCCAAGCCAAGCCCAACGATAAAGAAGATGTCCGCATCGGTAAGCTTTTTCAAATCTCCCGGTGACGGTTCATAATCATGCGGCTCCGCGCCAAAGGGTACAAGTTGTACTGCCTGAACATACTCACCCCCGATTTGTCGTGCTAAATCATAAAGGGGATAGATCGATGCAACAACATTTAACTTCGTGCCTGTCTCCTCGCTCGCTGCTTCTTGCGTCTTTTGTCCCGTTTGTTCTGCGCCAGATGATGGGGTATCCGTTCCTTGACTGGAACCACCCCCACAAGCTGCAAGTGTGACTACCAAAATCATCATTAAGACCCCTAGTGACGCGTTCCGCCAACGTAGCATCGTTTTTGTCCTCCTTATGTCATAATTATAATCTTATCATTATTAGGAACCTCACCATGAATCATGAAAGCGACCATGCATCCTTTAAACGGTCGGATCAATGCGTAGGCAGCGTATCGACTTGTGCATCGTGGACACGACCGGCATCAATACACGCTTGGCAATATCCATATACTTCAAACTTATGGTCGATAATCTGGAAGTTGTCTGGATCACCCCACATCGCATCAAGCGGACACGCCTTGATTTCACGGGTCTTACCGCAAATAAGACAGATCATATGATGGTGATGCTCGGGTAAATTGCACCGCATGCGATACCGTCGTTCCCCGGACAGTTCCGTCACCGAGACAATGCCTAACTCATGAAACAAACCGAGGTTGCGGTAAATCGTATCAAAACTCAGCTCAGGATACGCTTCCTGCATCTCCTCCAGTAACTCTTTGGCCGTGACATACCGATCTTCACGATCTAAGATACGAATCAGCATCTCGCGTTTTCCGGTATATTTAAAACCTTTACGTTGAAGCATTTGAAGGGCTTCTTCTACTGTCATTTTCCTTTCCCCCCTTCTTTACGTAGAAGTGACACCAAAAACTGAGCATACACGACTTTGGCTAGGCTCGAGCATATTGCCGCAATCGACTGGCGAGAAGAATGAGAAGAAGGATTGTTACGGCTACAAGAACGATCGTCCCGCCTGTTGCCAAGTCAAAATAAAAGGATGCAGTCATCCCTAACAAAACACTGAGTTCGGCAAAAAGAATGGAATAAGCGATGAGACTCTGAAAGCTATGCGCTACCCGTAAAGCACTTGCCACCGGTAGTGTAATCAATGCAGAGACAAGCAAAATACCGACGATCTGCATCGATACACTGATCACGAGTGCGATGAGCGCACTAAAAATAAAATTAATCGTACCTGCCGGTACACCGCTTAAACGTGCGCTCTCTTCATCAAACGAAAGGCTCACCAATTCTTTATAAAGAAGGAAAACTGTCCCCATAACAACTACGCCAGCGACCGCAATACGCATGAGATCTGCCTTTGTTACAGAAAGAATGTTCCCGAACAAAATGCCCATGAGATCGACGTTAAAACCGTGGGCCAATCCGATCAAAACAACACCCAACCCAACACCCGTCGAAAGAATGATAGGAATCGCTAACTCCGAGTAAAAACGGTAAACGTTACGCAACTTTTCAATAAAGAGCGCTGCCACGAGCGCAAAAAGCGTTCCATAATACACTGGATCGACAAGGCCCATCGCCCGGGATAAGGTGCCCATCAAGATCCCAAACGCCACGCCAGATAATGTAATATGGGCCAGAGCATCAGCAATAATAGACAGGCGTCGAACGACCACAAACGAACCAATCAGCGGTGCAACGACACCAGTGATTAAACCAGCAATCAGGGCATACCGGGCAAAAGCATAATGTGTGAGCATATAAATCAACGCTTGTCACCTCCGACGAGCGTGGCCTCTTTCGACGTATTCTCATTCCCCAAAAGTTCATCGGACACTATGGCATCATGTGCAGTTGGACGAGAAGCATCCCAACATGCATCCAATATGGAATGTTTGTGAGATCCAAGAACGTGCCCATGCGTAATCACTTGCATTTCTCGACCATATGTCTTCAAGACGACTTCATCTTGTACATCACGGAATTTCTCTGCCGCTCCATGGTAAAACAATTCATGATTGATGCAAGCAACAGTATCCATCTTCTGAGATACAACCCCGAGATCATGGGAGACGAGAATCATCGAAAGTGCTCGATCGCGATGCAACGTTTCAAGAAGCTCATAAAAGCGTTCTTCCGATTGCATATCGACACCAACGGTTGGTTCATCTAAAATGAGCACTTCGGGATCCGTCACCAAGGCTCGGGCGATAAAAACACGTTGCTGCTGCCCACCGGAAAGTGCACCAATGGTCCGTTTTTTAAAAGCGTTCATACCGACAAGGTCTAACGCTTCATCGACGGCCTGTCGTTCCTTTTTTCCAGGACGACGAAATAAACCGAGTTTGGCCGTAAGACCCATCAACACGACTTCTTCCACTGTCGCCGGAAAACCAGTATTAAAACTTGAAGCTTTCTGAGACACATAACCAATCCGTGTCCAATCGCGAAATCGTGCGAGAGGCACACCAAACCAAAAAACTTCGCCCCGTCGCAGCGGAAGCAGCCCTAAGATAATTTTTAACAACGTTGATTTTCCGGAACCATTTGGACCGACCAACCCTAAAAGCTCTCCGCGATGGAGCGTCAAAGAAACGTTTTTTAGAACATCTTGCTCTGCATATCTAAATGAAACATTGTTGACTCTAAGAATTTCATCCTGCACCTCGACACCCCCTTCTCTTTAGCTCGCTACATATAAATCGTAATCATTCGTTTTTATACTAGCACAATTGAAGCGTTTTGTAAATCATTGACGATACGTCGACTAAATAAAATAAAACCGCCATGCGTCGCCATGGCAGTTATAAGGTGTCTTTACAGTCAGAAAGTTAAACATCAAAAACATGAATCGTCAAAAACTCCCACGACTTTTTGCGCCTTGTTTTAAATGCTCTGCATACGTTTTACTGAAGTAATGTCCGCCGCTTCCATCTTCTTTAGCCACGAAAAAGAAAAAATCGTGTTCTTCCGGGGCGATCGCTGCCATCAGCGAAGCTTTTCCAGGATTGGCGATTGGCCCAGGGGGAAGACCTTCCATACGATAGGTGTTATAAGGATCTTCCACTTCGAGATCTTTGAGCGTAAGACGCGCTTTGTGCGTCTCTAATACGTACTCTACGGTCGCACAAGACTCTAACCGCCAATGCGCGCGCAGTCGATTGTAAAACACACCGGCAATCCGCGGTCGTTCTTCATCGAGTACCGCTTCTTTTTCAATCATCGAGGCGAGCGTTACTGCTTCATCCATGGTAAGTCCTAGACGCAGCGCTTTTTCTTCAAAATCGTCACCCACCATCTCAGCAAACCGTTTGAGCATGCGACGAACAATCGATGCGGCATCTTCCCCCTTGGCAATCGTATAGGTATCGGGAAATAAGTACCCTTCCAGTAAATATTTACGTCCGGGGCGATCTTGGGGAATGGCCGCCATATATTTAAAATCCGCATACGATTGGTTGGCAGCGTGTAAAAAGTCTTCTCGTCGGACAATGCCTTTTTGATCTAAAAGATTGGCCATCTCCTCAACGGTCCATCCTTCAGGAGTGGTAAACGTCACAGTCTCGATATAAACATCGCCGCGCACCAGATGAGCGAGTACGGCGTCAGGTGTTTCGCCAGGCGTCAGGCGATAGATACCTGCTTTAATCCGAGAAGCATCCTTCGGCGCTTTCCATTTTACATACCAGGTAAAGACTTGAGCATTCCGAATCAGACCATACTTTTCTAAAATGACAGCCACATCACTCAGTGTCGCACCTTTCGGAAGGTCAATCTCTACCGCATCACCTGTCGGTGGCGGCAGGAGGGCATTGCGTACATACCAACCACCCCCAGCGACGATCCCCACAAGGAACACCACCATGAGCCCACCAAACAAAAGCCACTTTTTTAACATCGACGCTCTCCCCTGAAAATATCTTCTGCGTTAAGAGGACATCGGAGACAATGTAATTATAAACGAAAAAGGCGGGGTACAATCCCCACCTGAGCCCTCTCATGTTAAAACATCCGTTAAATTTCTTCTTCCTCGATGAGCGTTTGGAAGGCTTCTTCCACAAGGGCCCATTCTTCATCTGTCTCAATCGGATAAAGTGTTAAGCCTTCTTCATCTTCTTCATAACGAAACGCTAAAACATTTTCTTCATCTTCATCGTCTCCGGCTTCATCTTCATCCAAAGCAGCAACGAGAATGTATTGTTTACCGCTATCTTCATCATCGATTTGCGTTAATATCTCGTAAGGCTTTTCCGTACCATCTTCATCGGCGATGTAGATAATATTCTCATCGATCTCCAACGCATCATGTTCATGTTCATGATCATGTTCATGGTCATGATCGTGGTCATGGTTATGTGCCATGTTCATTCCTCCTTGTGCCCGCTGGGCATCTAAATAATTTTGCAAAATGAGTTGAGCAGCAAGTTTATCCACAACTTCTTTTCGCTTGCGCCGACTCATGTCTGCGGCTATCAACAGACGCTCTGCAGCTTGGGTCGTAAGCCGCTCATCCCAATACACAACCGGTAAAGAAAGCCGTTTGTTTAAGTGCTTGCCAACCGCCTCTGCCATCTGAACCCGTTCACCGATCGTGTTGTTCATATGCTTGGGATAGCCGACGACAATGGTTTCCACATCATACATCGCCACGAGTCGAGTCAGTTCATCAAACTCTTTACCAGCACGGCGGGGCAAAGTCGTTAAAGGTTGGGCAATCAGTCCAGATGGATCGGAGAGCGCTACGCCAATGGTTTTTGTGCCAACATCCAGCGCCATGATCCTACCCAATTAGGCTGGACCTCCTTCATAAAAATATGCATGCGCATGTTTTATGACTCAGTCCGTTCCGTCACAGCCCCATCTGGCCCCAGTTCATGTTCTAAATAATACAAGAGCAAAAACTCAATGAGCTCATCCCGGGCAATCTTACGGATGATCGTGCGCGCATTGTCATGGCGGGGGATATACGCCGGTTCTCCGGATAACAGGTACCCTACGAGCTGGCTCGTCGGATCATAACCTTTAGCCTGAAGCGCACGATAAACATGGTTGAGCACTTCTTGTGGTAAAAGCGCTTGTTTATCTTTGAAGGCATCAAATTTCCGGGTTTGATCCTGCGGTTCCACCCGTATCCCCCCTTTTTAACCATGTCTATCCAAACCTTAACCCCATCATACACGCTTGACCGAAGAAAGTAAAGAAGCTATTGTGGCGAGCCAACGGTTCACACGTTCAAAAGGGTATACACACGTTCCAACGCCTTTTTCAGATGTTCAGGCGATTTGCCTCCGGCCTGTGCCATCTCCGCTTTGCCACCACCACGACCTCCGACGTCCACAGCTATTTGTTTAATAATCTCACCAGCGTGATACCCTTTATCGACTAGATCTTTAGAAACATAGGCCACAAGAAGCGCCCGCCCATCTGCCTCCGCGCCAAGGACAATCACAACCCCAGTTTTTCCTGCTTTTAGAGCATCAAGCTGTTTTCTTAAAGCATCCATGTCTTCAGCCTCAACCTGTGCCACAAGGACTTGCGCCTCTCTCATGGTACGCGCGTCCTTCCAAAGTTCTTGCGCTTCATAATGCGCGAGTTTATCCAATAGCGCTTCGATACGGCGATCCTTATGTTTTAACGTTTGGAAGAGCCCTTGCAGTTTATCTCTAACCCCAAGCGCATCTGTCTTCATAAGCGACGCAGCTTCAGTGAGGACTTTGAGACGCTCGTTGACAAACGTATATGCCTGCCAGCCGGTGATAGCTTCGATGCGTCGAATACCGGCTCCGATGCCACTTTCACTTATAATCTTAAACAAGCCGATCTCTGCTGTCTGTCGCACATGGCATCCACCGCATAACTCCAGACTATAATCACCGACTTTGACAACACGAACCATATCCCCGTACTTTTCACCAAAAAGAGCCATCGCCCCCATTGCTTTCGCCTCTTGCAACGGTTTGATGAACGTCTCGACAGGGATATTTTGTAAAATCACCTTGTTCACAGCTGCTTCAATTCGTTCCAATACAGCGCTATCCAATGGTGCATAGTGTGAAAAATCAAAACGCAGCCGATCAGGTGCCACGAGCGATCCTGCCTGTTCCACATGTTCCCCTAGCGCCTCACGCAGCGCTTTATGGAGGAGATGCGTTGCCGTATGATTTTTTATGACACTTGCACGAAGGGCCTGATCGACAACAGCGCGAAGCACCACGCCAGGCGTAATCACGCCACGTTTGACGCGCACATGATGCAGATGCTGACCATGGGGTGCTTTGACGACGTCTAGCACCTCTGCTTCAACCGATCCATCGGCACTCGTAAGCACCCCTTGATCAGCGACTTGGCCACCACTTTCAGCATAAAAAGGTGTGCGGTCTAAAATCAAAGCACCTTCTTCACCAGTATGAAGAGACGGTGTCGCTTCTGTTTCATGGAACAAGCCGATCACCTTAGCATGATCGACCTCCAATGTGTCATAACCAACAAATGTACTCGGTTCCGTAAAGTCTTTCAATACGCCACCTTGTACTTGCATGGAATCCACCTTGATACGGGCTGCTCGAGAACGTTCTTTTTGTGCTTCCATGGCCCGTTCAAAGCCCTCTCGATCGACGCGCATACCCACCTCACGGGCATCGTCTTCAATGAGTTCCAACGGAAACCCATACGTATCATACAAAACAAATGCTTCCTCACCCGTAATCATGGTACGTTTTTCTGCTTGTGCTTTGGCAATGAGCTCAGCCATAAGCGCTTCGCCTTCTTCAAGGCGCTCTAAGAAACGTATTTCTTCGCGTTCAATGACCGCTCGCACATGATCATGCTTTTTGACAACCTCTGGATAAAAATCGCCCATCACGTCTCCGACCGTACCGACCAAAAGATGTAAGTGTGGCTGCATCACACCGAGACGCCGCCCATAACGTACCGCGCGTCGCAAAAGGCGGCGCAGGACATAGCCCCGTCCCTCATTCGAAGGAAGGGCACCGTCTGCGATGGCGAAGGTCAAAGCACGAATATGATCAGCCATCACGCGATAAGCAACAGTTGATTCACGTGACGCATGGTATGGAACGCCAATCGTCTGAACCGCTTTTTCAATAATAGGTAAAAAGAGATCGGTATCAAAGTTTGTCTCGGCCTCTTGAAGCACGGAGGCCATCCGTTCTAAGCCCATGCCCGTATCAATATTTTTACTTGGAAGCGGCGTATACGATCCATCGGGGTTATGATTAAATTGAGAAAAAACGAGGTTCCATATTTCTAAATAACGCTCATTTTCGCCCCCTGGATAAAGTTCAGGATCGTTCGGATCATCCCCATAACGCGGACCGCGATCAAAAAAGATCTCACTATTCGGGCCTGATGGTCCTTCTCCAATATCCCAAAAATTACCTTCCAGCCGGATGATACGGTCATCTGAAAGACCTATCATCTCACGCCAAAGTGTATACGCTTCTTCATCTTCCGGATGAATCGTGACACTTAAACGATCCGGATCAAAACCAATCCACTGTGGATCCGTTAAAAATTCCCACGCCCAGGCAATCGCTTCCTTTTTGAAATAATCACCGATCGAAAAATTGCCAAGCATCTCAAACAACGTATGATGTCGTGCCGTCTTTCCAACATTTTCAATATCATTGGTACGAATCGATTTTTGTACGTTGACAAGACGCGGATTGGGCGGCGCAATCGTACCATCAAAATATTTTTTAAGCGTGGCAACCCCAGAATTGATCCAAAGTAAGCTCGGATCATCGACGGGAATCAGCGAGGCCGGAGGTACAATCGTGTGACCCTTTCCTTCAAAAAACTTTAAAAACAAGTGTCGAATTTCATTGCCTTTTAACGCTTTCATCATCTCATCCCTTTCTATCATAACCATAGCTTTTTGGAACAACGACCATCGATGAAGCAATAAGAAGGAACCACAAAGCATCAAAAAAACCGCCCATCCCTCAGGGACGAACGGTTGTTCGCGGTACCACCCTGTTTGCCATCGCGCGTCACATGCCTGCCAAGGAACAACACCACGAACCATACGTTCATACCATACATATCATCCCGCAAGGTCCCCTTCTCCTTGAACAGACGATGCATGACGCGCACATGGCCTCTCCATACCGTGCATATCGGACACGACCGGCAGACTTTGATCTGCGACTCCGGACTGGCTTTCCGCCCGACCACGTGCATATCTTTCAGCCGGGGATATGCTCTCTCTTAACGGGTTACGCGCGTACTTCGATCCATCATCGCCTTAGGACGTCAATTTAAGTCAAATTGTACAAACATCATTTTCAGAAGTCAAGCGCGATCAAGGTTTAAGGCGATGATTTAGCGGGCGGAGCATCAACGGGCGTGCTTTCATCTTGTGAAAAGCTGCCTACCTGCTTGGATGTACATGCATAAAGGTCTTCTTTGAGAAGATCCCGTTCTTTTTCCAATGCGCTGATTCTGTTTTGAAGATGCCGAATATCGCGTTGCAGTGCATACTGGCGAAAAATGCCATATAAACCGACGACAATGCCACCAAATAAAGCAGAAAATAAAATAACGAGTACCAGCGATACCTGCAAGGTGCCAAAACCATAACGTACAGTGACTGCTTCCACATTAAGTATGGCAAAAATTGCGACTAACAAGGCAAAGACAAGCGAAAAAAACAAAGACCACTGAATTTTCATGACATCCACCTCACATTTACAGACATACGGACATGGATTAAGCGAACGTCTTTAGTGTAACAAACATTTTCATGATTGAGCAAGCATAATTTATTGAACATGCTTTTTAGATGGTTCATTTTGGGGACGAGGTGTGCGCAAATAACGAATCCCCATCCAAATTTGGACGACGGCGAAAATGATACGAAGCATACGCTCAGTCAGTTCATGCGCTGTAAGCCCTCCAGCAAATGAGCCTAGCACAATACCTGGAATAAGTCCCCAAAGAAGCGACGTTCGAACATTACCGAGCCGGTAATGCGTCCACGCACCCACAGCCCCCGAAGGCACCATAGCAAGTAAAGACACCCCTTGAGCCGCTACTTGTGTAAATCCACCTAAAAAAACCATCGCCGGAACCATAATCGATCCACCGCCAACGCCCATCATACCGGAGAGAAAACCGGTAAAAAGTCCTGTTAATAGCAGTAAAACGATCTCCCCCCATCCCCCTAAACGATCCGTAACATGCGGCAAATACGGTTTCGATAAAAGCAAAAGTGAAACAAACAATAAAAAAGCACCGAAGGATCGTTTAAGTTGCCAAGCCGGAAGGGCGTGAGCAAAGCGTGCGCCAAAGCGCGCTGTGATCATGGCCGTTGCCGCCAGAAAAAAAGCTGCTACGACATCCACCGAACCGCTGAGCGCATAGGCCAATGCCCCTGAAAGCCCTGTAAAAATAAGGGCTACCAAACTCGTTCCATGCGCTTGATGTTGAGTGACTTTAAGCACAGCGGTCATCAAGGGAATCATAATGACCCCACCGCCCAAACCAACGAGTCCCCCAAAATACCCAGCTGCAAGACCGATGATCAGCGAAAGCAATATCTCACGACGCATCATCATCCTCCTATCCATATCCCGATTGACATCAGGTCGATGAACATCAATTGCCTACAAAACGACTGTTAAACGGAACCATCAGCAACAAACCAATCCCTTCCTCCCTGAGGCATCCAAACCCATCCAAAAAACATCCACAAGAACAATCGTAGTGTACCATATATTTTAGGCAAACGAAATATTAATAACTATACATAAGAAAACGGAGAAAAAAACCGTATCTTGCAACCTTGCAAGATACGGCACTGGATATTTAAGATAAGTCACTGTTAGGCAAGAGCATCTATCACATAACAGCATTATTGACTGATACGGGCTCGGTATGTTTTAAGGACATCGATTGATTCAGGATTATCGAGCGTTGTGATATCGCTGGATGTATCACCTTTTTGCATCAGCTCTTTTAACAAGCGACGCATAATCTTTCCGCTTCGCGTCCGAGGAAGCGTCGGTACGATATGTACCCGCTTCGGACGCGCATAACTACCAAGCACTTTTTCCACTTGTTCAATCAATGCCTTTTCTATTTCACGCGCTTCCTCATAACCTTTACGCAAAATAACAAAAGCAACAGGCACTTCACCCTTGAGCGGATCGGGCTCGCCGATCACCGCCGCTTCACTGACTGCTGGATGATTGATAAGGGCAGCCTCCAACTCCATCGTTCCGATACGGTGACCAGAAACATTGATGACATCATCGACCCGACTGCGTACCCAGAGCTGACCGAACGCATCGATCTCTGCCGCATCTCCAGAAAAATAAACACCTGGAATACGTGAAAAATAAAGATCCAAATACCGTTCGTGGTTCCCCCAAACGGTGCGTGCGAGTGACGGAAATGGCTTGACCAATACAAGATAGCCGAGTTCTCCCGGTGCAAGCGGTTGACCTTGCTCATCGACGATCCGCGCCTCATATCCAGGCAACGCATGGCCGCAAGAACCTGGAGACGTAGGCGTAAGACCAACCATACTGGAAGACCAGGCCGTTCCGGTTTCTGTCTGTCCATACGTATTATTGACGAAAATGCGTCCACCACCCAACACCTCTCGTGTCCATGTATACGTATCTGGATCGAGAGGTTCCCCAACGAGCGATACAAGTTCAAGATCATCTGTACCATGAATCCACGTCTCACCAGCACGGCGCAACATGCGTAAAAGCGTCGGTGCCGTAAAGACTTTGTTGACCCGATATCGCTCAAGTATATCGTAAAAACGACCAGGATCGGGATGATCCGGTGCCCCTTCATAGACTACAAGCGTCGCTGCATGGGCCATCCCACCGACCAACGCAAAAATAGGAAAGGTCAACCATCCTACATCAGCGGTACACCAGTATACATCTTCAGGTTGAATATTAAGCGACCACTTAACATTGGCATACGTCCCTACAAGAAAACCGACACCACTATGCACAAGTCCCTTAGGCTTGGCGGTTGTCCCCGATGTGTAAATGACAAAACCCGGTTCATTGGCTTCTACCGCCACAGGTTCGACATATCTTTGTTCACGAGCAATGAGGACATCATAATCATAGTCGCGATCAAGCCAGGGGATCTCTATATCCAAGCGACGTTTAACAATCACAGAAGGCACAGTCGGTAAAGCTTGCAAAGCGTGATCCAGCGTTTCTTTCATCGGAACAATTTTCCCGCGACGCAGTGTACCGTCCGCCGTAATAATGGCATGGGGGTCAAAATCGCGCAGTCTACCCTCGATCGCTTCTTTAGAAAAACCAGCAAACATCACCGTATAGATGATTCCTAAGCGATAGGCTGCATGAATCGCCGCAAATACCTCGGGTGTATTCGTCATATAGATTGCTAAGCGATCGCCCTTTTTCAACCCTAGGTGTAATAAGGCTTTCGCCAAGCGGTTTGTCTCATCGTACAAACGCTGGTACGTCCATACTTCTTTTAGTCCATCTTCCCGCTCATAAAACAGCGCGACTTTATTCCGATGATGGGGTAAGTGCCGATCGAGACAGTTATAAGAAACGTTCGTCAATCCTCCAATAAAATAACGAAAGTTTTGGATATCGCCTTCGAACGTTTTTTGCCATGGCGCAAACCACTCGAGTTCAGCCGCTATATCAGCCCAGTATTGGGCAGGATCCGATCTTGCCTGCTGTAAAAGACGAACACCATCTTCCAATGTGAGCGCTTGCGTTTCTACCAAGCGCAAGGTTGGGGGAACGAGGGTGGAGGGTGCCCAGGCATGATGTGCTTCTTTCTTGAATATCTCAGACACAAAAAACACTCCTTTCTTTAACTATAACGCATGCATCCTTACATAGGGATAAAAAGTATAAATCTTTGTTAAATTTAGTATATAAACTCCCTACCCATCTGTCAATATTCAAGAAAGAAGGCCGATTTCAATGACAAAACACATGTTATCGTTTAAAATGATGGTCAAATACACAAGAGAAAGTAGGGTATGACGATATCGATACAGGAAAAAAGAACCAGTCTTCAGACGCTGCTCGAAGAGCAAAAAAGCTTCCGAGACGAATGATATCCCAGAAGCTATGTAATAAGAAATCAACCCTATTCTACCCTATGCCTTTGAACCACGTTGACCTTTAAACTACGATCTCTAAGCCACTATGCACGAGTGTGACCAGCCCCCCAAAATGTTCTTTTGCTTCTGTGAGCAGGGCTTGATGTAACCCCTGATGGGGTAGATGCGTTAGATATAACCGTTGAACGCCCGCCGCTTCAGCCAAACGTGCAGCCTCATAAGACCGGAGATGGCCGGCGGCTTGGGCTGTGTCATCCAAAGCATCAGCATAAAAACTGCTCTCGGCTAAAAGAACATTCGCGCCACGGGCAAAAGAAACAAGTTCTGGAAAATACGAAGTATCGGATGTATAAACGAAGCTTTCCCCACCTTGCCCTTCAAAACGCATGGCTAACGTCTCGACGGGATGATGCGTCCTTAAAAAACGGATGGTAAGATCATCCACGACGATGACATCATCACTTTGAATGGTGCGCATGGTACTGCCACGAACGGATTCATACAACTTACGATTTGCTTCAGGAGTGGCCGGGGCATAGATGGTCAGATGGGCTGCGTCTTTATCGTGATAACTGTTCATTAAATAAGCATATTGCAAAACACCTAAATCAGCGCTATGATCAAAATGAAAATGAGAAAGAAAGCATGTACGTAAATCTTTTAATCGAATATATTTAAATAGTTGTGCGATCGAACCACTACCACAATCAATTAAATAATGACGCTTACCAGATGTTAAAAGATAGGCACTTGTGGCCTCGCCCGCTTCCGGATAACCACCCCAATAACCGAGCACAGTTAAGCGCATCATCCATCACGTCCTTCCACTTTCTCCTTACCAACGTGTTTTTACGCGTATCCCTACTCTGTCTTGATCGTATCCGTCGCTTCCGACTTCGTCATCATTCGGTCGTTCGCACTTTCCAGAGGATTTTTGGTTGTCGCATCCGCAGTTTCTTGTGCAGCCTCAGCACTTAACGCACGCAATTCATGAAAGGCACGAAGCCGCGATGGTTCCTCGGCAAAAAACTGCAACAAATCGCTCAAGGCATCGAGCGTCTCTGGTGACACATGATGCTCCATACCTTCAACATCACGGCTGACCACATCTTCCGGAACAGCAAGAAGCTGTAAAAACGATTCTAACAGTTCATGGCGATCGACAAGACGCTTGCCTAATTTTTTGCCTTTATTCGTCAGCATGAAACCACGATATTTTTCATAAACCAAATATTCATCTTTATCTAAACGTTGCACCATCTTCGTCACAGAAGAAGGATGGACCTCTAACCGTTCAGCAATATCGGCAACCCGTGCATATCCTTTTTCTTTGATCAGATTAAAGATGGTCTCCAAATAATCCTCCATGGTCGGTGTACGCATCCGCATTTCTCCTCCTTGCATGCTTAATGCCATCATAGCTTTTTTTTCTATACCGTGCAAGCGTTCGGAAGCCCTATCAAGACAAAAACCCGCAGCATCCGCTACGGGTTTCATGCACGTTCAATACGTTCCTTCACGGCTGCCCATCGTTGCCTTCTGGGACTTCTCCATATGATTCATCCACAGGTGGAAGGTGCCTCGGTATGCCTTGATGCAACGTTTTATCGGTGTATTCAAAAGCAGACACACGATGATCATCTTCTAACCACTCACGAGATACTTCCATAGCCATTGGTGAACCATAGGGACCTTCCGGAAACTCTTCTGGCAACAAATGATGCCGATACGTATGATCGGTCCGCAAAGGCGTTCCTTGCTCTTTATGAACTTCTTTCAGATTCTTTTTTGACTTTGGTCCAAACATCGCCCAGCTACCCCCTCGCATTGCGTACGATGCCGATCATACATCCAATCGCATGCGACAGTCCGTTACATGCGATTAGCGATGAGACTTGCCTGTAGTATGCGCTTCGCGAGGTAAAACATACACAAGCGGTAAATTGATCAGAGCAATGATGAACATCGCCAGAAATACAGCGTGCATCCCTGCATCTAGCGCCTCTTTGAGAATTAAATCATAAGATGATGAAGAAACTTGGGATGCCCCCGCATCCGTGTACCCTTGCACTTGATTCAAAAGTTCATTGATCGCTTGCACTTGCTTAGAAAGTTCAACACCCGTCAGACCGCGACTTTGGAAAAAGTAAATTAAAACCTGGTTTAAAACGGCCCCTAACACACTTGCGCCGATCGTCCCCCCGAGCATGCGCATAAAGAGATTGCTAGACGTTGCCACACCGCGCATATTCCAAGGAACACTGTTTTGGATCGTAACGATATACGCAGTATTGGTAAAACCCATGCCGATCCCGATCAAAAACGAACCACTCATCGCCCAAAGGACCGAACGTTCTTGAGACAGCGTAGCAAAAAAGAGCGCCCCTACCAAGAGAAAAAAAGAGCCGATCAATGATGTTCGACGCGCACCCAACCATAAAAGCATGCGGCCAGCGACGGTTGAGGCAAGGGGCCAGCCCAATGACATGACCGCCAACGCATATCCAGCCGTCCGCGCCGAAGAACCCATCACGCCTTGCATATACGTTGGCAAAAAAGTCGACAGACTGATGAGGAGTCCGCCCGTCATGAGTGTCGCCAGATTGGCAACAGCGATGGTGCGCATCCTCCACAAAGAAAGCGGCATCATCGGTTCCTCAGCCCGCCGCTCTTCCCGAATGAATAACCAAAAACTTAGGATAAAAACAAACAAAAGTAAAGCGCTCCACCAAGAAACCCAAGGAAAGGATTTCCCTCCGAAAATGATCAACAACAAAAAGCTAACGATCGTCAGAAGCATCCATAAAGAGCCGAGAAGATCAAGCGAAACCCGTTTGTTTTCGAGATGTTCCTTCAGAAACAGTGTAATGATGAAAAGTGACGCAATACCGATGGGTAGATTGATCCAAAAAACCCACGGCCAATGGCCATACTCAACAATCAATGATCCCAACAGCGGTCCTAAAATAGCCGAGATGCCCCAGACACTCGAAAGAAGCCCTTGCACCCGTGCCCGTTCTTCTTTGGTATAAATATCGCCGACGATTGTCGTAGCGATCGGCATCACACTTCCAGCCCCAAGACCTTGAAAAGCACGAAAAACAATCAGCATTTCCATAGAAGGAGAAAGACCCGATAAGAGCGAACCTAATAAAAAGATAGAAACGCCAAACAGAAAGACCTTTTTTCTACCGAATAAATCGGCCAGCTTCCCATAAATCGGAATGGTAATCGCTTGAGTTAATAAGTAGACAGCAAAAACCATACTCAACAGTTCAAAACCACCCAAATCACCGACGATCGTCGGCATGGCCGTAGCCACAATCGTCGATTCAACCGCAGCCATAAACATGGCCAATAAAACAGCAACAAGGATCAGCGAACGATTTTTTTGCTGTTTTTTTTGAGTCGCATCGTCTAAATAAGTCTCCAACATCCATTACCCCCTTGTATCTGCGTTCGTCGTTTCCCGCTCAAGGGCGTCTTAAACCGACGTACGGCATACAACATAGGTGCTTTCCCTTGCAGAGGCATACCTCTATAAACTTTATTTATCTTAACAAACTTCTCGACTCACGAAAAGTATAAAGAGGGATGATCATGGAACTCACACAAATACGTTATTTTGTCGAAGTCGCCAAACGTGAACATGTCTCTCAAGCCGCAGATGCCTTGAACGTCGCACAATCTGCCGTCAGCCGACAAATTGCCAATCTGGAAGAAGAACTGGGCGTCGCCCTATTCATGCGTGAAGGAAGAAATGTACGATTGACACCGATCGGGAAAATATTTTTAGAACATATGGAAGTTGTTTTAAAAGAAATCGAATCCGCCAAAATCCGTATTCAAGAATTAATGAATCCCGAAACAGGAACCATCCGTCTTGGTTTTCCATCCAGTATGGCCAGTTACATGCTGCCGACCATCCTTTCTTCATTTCGGCAACAATACCCACGCGCACGTTTTGAACTTCGACAAGGATTGATTAAAGACTTGATCGACGCAGTGTATGAGCAATCCCTGGATATAGCATTTATTACCCCTGTCCCCGTCCATAAAAAAGGTTTGATCAGTGTCCATCTCTTCGACGAATCACTCAGTGCTCTCATTCCAGAAGGTCATCCACTCCTCGCACATACCACGGCGGCAACTCATCCAACCATCGAACTGCCGCTTGTGCAGTTAATACATGAACCCCTGATCTTATTTCGATCGGGGATGCTGTTACGACAACTGGTAGATGACGCCTTCCGGCAAATTGCCGCTCGTCCACGCGTCGCCTTTGAAGGGGAAGAGTTAGAAACGATTAAAGGCCTCGTTGCCGCTGGACTAGGCATTGCCATTTTACCCGATATATCCCTCATCGAAAATGTTCCGCGTGGCGCACGGAAAGTACCCATCATCGAGCCTGTCATGCGCCGCTCCGTCGGCATCCTCTACAGCCATGAACGCCCGCTGACGCCGCCGGAAAAAGCTTTCCTGACGTTTGTTCGCGAATTTTTTGATCGCTTTCGTCAGTTCCAATCGTAAGATCCATGCAAACATTTGACGCACACCTTGACCCATATAACAGGTCGCAGTGTGCGTCATAACACTTTAAACAACACGAAACATATAAGCGAGACGATGCTTGTATGTGATTGAAACATATAACGGTTTACACTGATACCATTTACGATGATGCCAACTGAAAGGCATCCTTGAGTTGGCGCATCTGATTTTCAATCGATGCCCGACCCGTTCCACCAACAGTATTACGTCTAGAAACAGCTGTTTCCGGCTGAAGTAAGACATAAACTTCTTCTGTAAAAAGAGGGTGCGCTTTTTGATACACTTCCATCGGCAAAGCATCCAAGCGCATGCCTTCAGCCATAGCTTGTTTGACGAGCCCGCCCACAATGTGATGCGCCTCGCGAAAGGGAACACCTCGTTGCGCTAAAAAGTCAGCCAACTCGGTTGCAAGCGCATAGCTTTCCTGAATCGCTACACGCATACGTGTTTTTTGAAAAACTAAGCCATGGATCGCTTTCGGTAGAACACGAAAAATTGCTTCCAGCGTCTCCACCGTATCGAAAAGGCCTTCTTTATCTTCTTGCAAATCTTTGTTATACGTCAAGGGTAACCCTTTTAAGACCATGAAAAGACCCATGAGATGACCCGTGACACGACCACTTTTACCACGGATCAGCTCGAACAGATCTGGATTTTTTTTCTGCGGCATCATGCTTGATCCTGTCGCAAAAGCATCCTTGAGGACGACAAACTGAAACTCATCACTCGCCCATAAGACCATCTCTTCGGAAAAACGCGAGAGATGGATCATGGTGACAGCGGCGGCATACATAAAATCCAATACAAAATCTCGATCGGAAACGGCATCCATGCTATTGGCATAAGGTTCCTGAAAACCCAACTGCTGCGCGGTAAACGTTGGATCAATCGGATACGTCGTCCCCGAGAGCGCACCTGCACCTAACGGAGAACGATCTGCAGCGTGCAAAGCTGATTCAAAGCGCCGCTTATCGCGTTCAAACATCCACCCATAAGCAAGCAAATGATGGGCTAACGATACAGGCTGCGCTCGTTTTAAATGCGTATAACCCGGCATGAGCGTATCAATATGCCGTTCAGCCTGTTCAAGCAATGCTCTGACCGTCTGTCGCAAATACTCGATCATCTGGGCACTCTTTTTTTTGACATACAAATGCATATCGAGTGCAACTTGATCGTTACGGCTTCTTGCTGTGTGTAATTTACCCCCGACCGCTCCTAGCCTACGCGTCAATGCTCGCTCAATATTCATATGAATATCTTCATCAGATAGATCAAAAACAAGCTGACCGTCTTTAGCCTCAGCATACATACGTTTGAGTTCGGCGACCAACGCCAAAGCTTCTTCCTGAGCAATAATGCCTTGAGCACCGAGCATCGTCGCATGCGCGATACTGCCTTCAATATCTTCTAAAACAAGTTTTTGATCAAAAGGAAGCGAGGCGTTTAAGCGGTTCATATCTTCATCGGTTCCCTCAGTAAAGGCACCGCCCCACAACTTCATAGGCGGAACATCGGCTGCAAGAGGTGTATCTATCTCAATGCTACGGTCATTTGAATCTAGAAATGGATCTTTTTTAGGCATGCGTATGAACCTCTTTAAAAGAATTGGGTGTGTCATCGGTTGAATGAGCATTTGAAAGAGATACAGATGCTGAATGCTTTTCTACTTCTCGGAACACCTTTGTCGAAAGACCCCATAACTTAATAAATCCAACTGCGGCTTGATGATCAAAAGCATCGCCTTTTGTATACGTAGCGAGTGCTTCATTGTAAAGACTCCGCGCACTTTTCCGTCCGGTGATTAAAATATGGCCTTTAAACAGCTTCACACGCACTGTACCATTGACAGCGTCTTGCGTTTTGGAGATAAAAGCGTCCAGCGCTTCTTTCAATGGTGAATACCAAAGGCCGTTGTATATCACCTGTGCCATCTCATGCTCGATGACCGGTTTCACGCGCAACACTTCTTTCGGCAGCGTAAGAAACTCCAAGGCACGATGGGCTTCAATCAAAATCATGGCTGCCGGCGCTTCATACACTTCACGTGATTTAATACCGACCAGACGATCTTCAATATGATCAATACGCCCAACACCGTGCATACCGCCTAGACGATTCAATGTCTCAATGATCGCTACCGGTGAAAGTGTCTCCCCATTTAAGGCGACTGGGAGGCCTTCGTGGAATGTGATCTCGATTTCAAGCGGATCATCCGGCGTCTCATGAAGGGGTTGCGTCCAGTCATAAGCACCCTCCGGCGGTTCCGTCCAAGGATCTTCTAACACGCCCGCTTCACAGGCGCGTCCCCAAATATTGGCATCAATCGAAAATGGGTTGTCCAAATCAACCGGAATGGGAATGCCATGTTTTTTGGCAAAAGCAATTTCTTCATCGCGCGTCATCCCCCACTCGCGCACAGGTGCAACGACTTTAAGATCGGGCGCCAGTGCTTGGATCGATACTTCAAACCGAACCTGATCATTGCCTTTACCGGTAGAACCATGCGCCACAGCTTCCGCCCCATACTGCCGTGCCACTTCTACCAAATAACGGGCAATCAAAGGACGGGACAGCGCAGAAACAAGCGGATAAACCCCTTGATACAGCGCATTGGCTTGAAGCGAGGGGAAAATATAGTCGCGGGCAAACGTATCTTTAGCGTCAATCATCAGCGACTCGATGGCACCCACGTCCAAAGCCTTTTGT